>CAIYYT010000187.1 GCA_903930455.1 uncultured bacterium
ACTCTGACGCCGTCCAGCCCGCAGACAATGCGGTCTCCCCTGCAAACCTCACGGAGTTTCTTGACAACTGCTTTGCCGCTACCAGCAACGATAACACCGTCCATCCGCTGATTACCGACCTCGATCCACTTGCCATTTATTCGAATTTCGGTACGGTAATTGGTCGTTGAATAAAAACCGTCGGGTACCGTTCGGTCCTTGGTCGAAGACTCCGTCTGTACCGCGCTTTCGCTTATCACGAAACACCCGCGCTCAGAAAGAACATTCAGAATTAGAGCGAGCCGTTCTTTCGAAGGCGCCGAGACCTTGACTCGCGCCAGAGAAACTTCGGTATTGGTTCGGCCAATGACGAAATCTCTGATTTCGAATCTGCCTCCGGAGCTGATAATCAGATCGAAGACGTCCCTGAGCAGGTCGGAGTCGACGATGTGCCCCTCGATTTGGACTAGAGCTTCTGCGTTCCTGTCTGGCATTACCTTCATACCTTTCTCTCAAGGTGGTTATCGACCCGCCGTCCGCAGAAATTAGCTTGACAAACTGTGACTGAGAGTCTATCTTTAGGTGTGGAGAGGAAGCTAATCAGGCGGAATGTCATCCTACTCACCGTCATATCCTCACTTTCAGGGTCAAGCGCTTCCGGCTACAAGACTAGCGAGAGGGGACTGTTTGGTTTGGCATAGTTGACAGAACACTGTTCACATAACCCATTTTCTAGAAGGAGTCCAGAGATGAGGTGCAAGAAACTGTTCGCAGTTTTGCTGGCTGCGGTATTTTTGTTGAGTGCCGTGGTCCCGGCAATCGCCGATGACGGGAGATACCGGAGATTTATCGAAGAGAAACTGAAAGACCATCCATGGCAGGATGAAGGCGCAAAGGGCGGGAGCAAATCGGCGAAGAGACCGCTGGGGTTTGTGATAGGCCCATTGGCCTTTGCAGTCGACATCGCAATTTCATTCACACAAAAACCGTCGCAGGCTTCGCTAATGCCTGCGAACAACACGGCAACGCAGAAAAACGTGGAAAAGAGAAAGTAAGATGAGTCAGACAATCGCACAGGAGTTGGTTGCGATACTCATCGAACTGCGTCAGATCGTCGACAGTGGCCGTAATCAGGATGCTTCCAACCGGATAGCTGAGTTAGAGGCAGCCGGCTTCGCTTTCGACAACCCGATTGACGACGCTCGATTTCTTTCTCTCAAAAGCACGATCCAATACCGTCACGCCGATTATGGACTGGCACTTGCAACGGCACAGGAGGGATTGGCTCTGGTGATTACCACCGGAGAGAACGACCTCATTGCCGAGCTTCAGTCCACGGCTGCTCAGAGTTTAACGGAACTGGGCAGAGTATGTGAGGCGGAGAGAGTCTATCGCGATCTCGTTTCTACCTACCGTCGTCTGAACAACACGGTGGGCGTTATCAGAAGTCTTAATCGTCTGTCACGTGTTCATTCTATCAGGGGTCAGTATGACAAGGCGGTCGAGTGCCTGTTGGAGGCTGGCGACTATGCCGACAGACTTGATGATCGCAAATGGCAAGCGATGATCAAAGGCAACCTTGGTACTATTCTGAATCTAACCGGTGAATTCCACACGGCCGTGGAATTCCTCACGGAATCAGCGGCCTTGAACCGCCTGCTCGACAACCGGCTGAATCTCTGCCGTGCCCATCTGTCGCTCGCATTTGCCCAGATGCATTTGCGGCGCTTCGACGACGCCGAACAGAATTTGGCCACGGCCGAGTCTATGGTCGATGGCCTTGAAGCAGAGAAGATATCGTTGAATCAATATCGCGCCTCACTGGCGCTGCTGAGATCGAACCCTGCTGAGGCGCTCGGCTACGCACAAAAAGCGCTGCAGCGCGCTCAAGAGGCCTCGCCCGAGAACGCCTCGATCTGTCAACTCGGAAGGATAATCGCCGAAGCAGAGTATCGGCTTGGTAATCTGAAGGCCGCTCAGAAATCCGCCGGAAAGGCACTGGAAGTAGCGCGCACAATAGACCAGAAGGTCGAAGTCGGCGCCTGCCAACGCGTGCTCGCCATGGTGGCACATGATCTTGGCGCTTCGCAGGAAGCCCAGAGCTACTTTGCTGATGCAGTTCTTCAATTCTCGCAGTCGGGTGCCCGCTTTGATCTGGCAATTACCTATCTTGCCTGGTCTCGCACCGCAACCGACCACGCCACATGTTCGGCGTACCGCTTGGAGGCCACGAGGATTCTCTCCTCGCTAAAACTTGACCGTCTCTACCTGCGGCAACCTTCGCGCAAAAGCACGAGTTTCGCCGATGACATCGCGCTGATCGGCAATGACTCGGCATTTGTCGACCTCGTGAAACAGACGGCAATTTGCGCCGATAGTGACATTCCTGTATTACTACTTGGCGAGACCGGAAGCGGTAAGGATCAGTTCGCCCGCTATATTCATCATCATTCCAGCCGCAGCAAGGGTTCCCTCATTCAGGTGAACTGCGCCGCGATTCCGATTGAGCTTGCCGAATCTGAGCTGTTCGGCTTCGAAAAAGGCGCGTTCACGAGCGCTTCCGAAACGAAGACGGGTCTGATCGAAGCAGCCGATGGTGGCACTTTGTTTCTCAATGAGATTGGCGAACTCCCACTGAAGTTGCAGGCCAAGCTATTGGCGGCTCTCGAAGAGAAATGTTTCTTCAGGCTGGGCAGCACGACAGCACGCCGCGTCAATTTCCGGTTGATCGCCGCAACTAATGTCGATCTGATGTTGGCAGTCCACGAAGGAAAATTCCGGGCTGATCTCTACTACCGGCTGGCAGTGATGACGCTGCAGGTGCCGCGACTGGCAGCGCGCTCCGACGATGCCTTCCGGCTCTTCCGGTATTTTATGGAGATGGAACAGATTGACACTGTAGGCGTCACTCCCGCACTGCTGGCTGCGTTACAAGAACGCTGTCGTCGGTATGACTGGCCGGGCAACGTTCGCGAGCTCAGGAACTATGTTGAACTCTTCAGCCTGACAGAGCATCGTGATGCCGAGGCGATTTGCCATCGGCTTGTGGCGAGGCTTGAGCCAAAGGCCACTGAGACGGTTGAGACCGTCGAACCGCTCAGTCTACCTCAGGAATTGGAGCGATTCGAGAAATCCAAGATCCATACGGCGCTGGGAAGCTGCGGTGGTGTAATCAGACGTGCGGCTGGCTTCCTTGGATTGCCGGAAGCGACGCTGCGGTCGAAAATGAAGAAATATCGAATGAATGCCGCGTAGATTTACACGCGGCACGCGCGAAAATTCACGGAAGCGGTAAGCGCCTGACAAACAGGCGCTTACGCGACCTGACTACGATGAGTCGGCGTCTGGAGCAAGTGAGATTTCGCGCACAAGGTGACAGGTGCGTTTTTTTTGGACTCCTAAAGCCAAAGGGAACTTGTACCTCTCTTGCCCAACCAATTGGGTTCCAATTGATTAGACGATCATTATTATCCAGTGTTCAAAAGGTGGGATTGCTGGCAAGGATGTTGCTTCTGCAATAGACTGTCGTAATGAGTAGCGACAGCTCCAACACGTTTGGGATGGTTCTTTTTCTCGGGAGCACGGGTTGAGGGGATGGCGAATCCGCCTGGTTATGCTCGGCCAGGCGGATTCTCACTTCGGAAATTTGCGGCAACTCGATTACTTCTTTTTTGCTTCCTTTGATCGAGTTCACTTCAAAAAGCCCGACCATCGTTTGATGACCGGGCTTTTGCATCGCTCAAGACAATTGCCGGAAGTTACATCTTCAGATTGATACGGGCGTCCAAAGCGGCGTTGATCCGCGCCAGAGAGTCTTCGAGATGCCCTCTCGTAATCGTGTCCAGCGTGCTTCCTGAGAGTGCATTTCCGATCGCACCCTTGAGCGTGCGGAGATCGACGCGAGCCAGCGTCACGGCATCCTCGGGAACCGGCAGAGTAGTGTTGGTCACCAAGTCGACTAGAACTTCCAGATGCGCTCTCTGAAGATTTCGGCGCATGCCATTGATGTTCCGACCAACGGTCACTTCGGACCAGATCGCGCTGCGGACATCCTGAAACACCTCTGACATCGTGTAGACATCTTCTCCCTTGTCATAGCGCAGCCCAATGTCGTTGAGGCGACCGAGAGTGATCGGATTGTAAATATGATTAAACGGTGTCCTTTGTATCGAAAGCACTTGATCATGCAATGGGTAGTCAATCCGCTGTACTGACCACGCTGATCCGTTGAAATCGGACATCTTCTCATTCTGCAGCTTGTTCAAAAACTCTGGCGAGAACTTAAAAGCATCCGGTGACCAAATGTTATCGACAATGAATTTCATCGCCTCCCGCTGCTTTGCGGCGGGAACGGGAAGGAAGGGAAGCCGACCATTCGGGTCGCCAATGTGATCGCGGAAGTTTTGTATACCGCCTATGAAACGAGCGACGTTATTACCTGCCAATCCGAAACTCCCCCAGCCGTACGCAAACAAAATGCGCAGCTTGCGATAGTTCTGTCCCGGTTTTTCATTCTCCTTCTCAATTTTCGACCATAGCTCTTTAGAGAGATCAATCCGACGCTGCCAGAACAAAATCGGGTCGGCGCTCAGGTCGCCTTGTGTGACGTACGGGTCGATCGCACGAGAACTGTTTCCGAAACAATCTTCGTCCGTGCCATACGCCAATAATGGATCGGCTGCGCGTGAAGCAATCTTGTCTAACTCCGTCTTCTCACCCTGCTGGTCTTTGGCATCAATTGGCTTGTAGCCGTATTCGATCACCCAGCTATCCCATGGTCCTACTTCAGTATTGAAGAAATTCGGCTGCGGTTTGCCGTCGGCGGCAATGTTCGGCGGTGTATACTCCATTACCGTATTGACTACACCATTTTGGGCGACAAAGGCAGGGTCGCTCAGTTGGGCTTGCGTGTAGACTGTCGAAGCTTTGAAATTGTGCCGCAGTCCCAGGGTATGCCCGACTTCATGCGCTGCCATGTCATGCAGATACTGCTTGACATATTTCTTGGTCAATTCCGACTTGTCCTCAAACGAACTACGTGCCTGCAGGATTGCCAAACCAGCTGCTGCTGCTTTGGAAGTTTCGTCTCCATAATTGCAGATCGTTTCCCAGTTGCGATTTCCTGTCGGAAGATCTTCGATTCTCACCTCAAAAGGACTGCGACCAGTCCCATTCGCCTTGCTGATCGGCTCAAGGAAATTGTCCGCATACGCAAAGATGTTGCGAATAGTGTTGGCGACAACCATGATGTCGGCATCGTAGATCTGGCCAGTATATGGATTCTTGCGCGATTGGCCAATCGCTCCATAGGTTTGCGTCGGCCACACAATCCAGCGGATGACGTTGAATCTGACGTCTGCTGGGTCCCAGTCGGCGGTGTCCGGCATCTGCTTGACGACAATAGCATTCTTGAAACCCGCCGCCTCGAAAGCCTTATTCCACGACAGAACTCCTTCCCGAATATCATCTCGATACTCTTCGGGTGTAGTGTTCTCCATCCAGTAGACGATCGGCTCCTTCGGTTCGCTGAGGGCTGCCGTAGAGTCTTTCTTCTCCAGATTCCAGCGATTGACGTACCGGACGTAAGGTGTCTCGGTGTCCAGGTTGGTATAGTCCTGATAGATTGTTTGGAACAAGCCGATGCGATCATCGGCCAAACGCGGGCGGTAATTGGTTTCAGGCAGAGTCGAAAGCGAATAGTGATAGGTCATGAACAAGCTGTAGGGTGACGCCAGCGTCATTCCCGAATTGGGTTTGTCGCTCTTATAGTGCAGCACGACATCAATCTCGCTATTCAGAGGAAAGGACTTAATCGTGCCGAAGTTGGAATTTTCGCGGTCGAATCGGAAACCAGTCTTGCCCTCGCTACCAACGAAGTAGTTAATGTTGTCAACATCGGACACCAGAATGCTTGAAGGATCGATCAGAATCGCACCACCACTGTCGGGCGTGGAAGCGACTATAGTGCTGCCAAAAATCGCTTTGGAGATTGAACGTTCAAGCGACTTGGATAACTCGGCGCTCGAGTCGGCGCGAAAATTGACGTTTGTTTGAATAAACTGAACCCGTTTGCCGACCTGCTTCAGCGTGAAGAGGAAGTAATCTCCTTGCAGACCACCCTCCGCAAAGGTACCGTCACCTGCCGTGCGCGTCACGTTACAGAGATACTCCTTGCCGAATTGATTCGGCTTGATCGCCATGTAGACCTGCAGATCCTTCTTGTTCATATAGAAGTCGAACAGGCCAGGGATCTTATCGAAACCCTTGATCACTTCACCAAACGGTTTCTCGGTGTCTTTCTTGCCGGCTGTGGCCGAGGCAGAAGCCTTCTCCTTCTTTTCCTTAGCCTTCTCCCAGTAGCCTGCTGCGGAACTGCCTGAAAAGAGCAGCAG
>CAIYYT010000188.1 GCA_903930455.1 uncultured bacterium
CGGAAATCATCCTTGTTGTGCCAAAGATGTTTTACCGGTAACAGGCCGGTAACAGTAATGAGATCATGGAAATCGCACAAACGCCCCTTCAAATCGGAGGGGCGTTTGTATTTGTATCCGATAACGGGTTAAGATTAATGTTATTCACATAAGCCGTTAGCCCAACTTCCACAGTTTCAGGCTTTTAAAAAAAATTATAGGCTGGTCAGTCAGATCGGGGAGACGTAAGTAATTGCCTGAATTCCGCCGATTTTTATACACTAGAATTTCAGGATTTTGGGATCTACGGCTTTCAGGATTGCCTCTTGCTTCTTGGTCAAGGTGACGACTCGTGAGACCTTGAAGCCTTTCTTGTCGTCGCGCAGATACACCTTGTACATCGAATCCAATTCCAGCAACGCTTCTTCCGCCGTAATCTCATGTTTTTGCAGTTTGTACTGGAGAAGCGACAGCAGCAGGTAGGCAAGATAGCAGATGAAAACATGCGCCGTGACCCGGTTGTACAGCCAGTGGCGTATGGGGCGCAGACGGGTCACGCCTTTCAAGGTGCGAAAGGCCTTCTCTACCAGATCTTTGTCGAAATAGAGGCGAACCATTTGATCGAGGGGTAGAAGAGTGGTTGAGAACAGGCAGAAATACCCGTCGAATTCTTCGGCTTCGGCCAGAACGTTCTTGCGCAATCTGCCACCGGCGGTGAAGTATTTCTCCATCCCCGCCTTGTGTGCTCTCCCCTGGACCAACAGGTCGCGGGCCTGTTCAATTTCGTCGTAGCGCGATTCCCGCAATTCCCGCTGCTGCGGTTGGTTGTAACAGATCGCCAGCCATCCCGGTGTTTCGCCCATTCGATGTTCGATCACCACGCCATAAAAAATGTTCTTTCGCAGCCGAACCCGATTCTCCAACTGCACAAATTGATTACGTTCCGCCATCTCCCGCACGGTCTGAGCCAATTGGCCTCGAATGGGCAAACCGCACAGGGTTTCCCATCCAATCGCCTGCGTCTGACGTATGTTTTCGGACGAAGCTATGCCCCGATCATAGATGACCAGCCCCCGGTGTATTTTGAACGGCCGCAGATCGGTGACGAAATCCTGAAACATTCTCGCGTCGTGAATGTTACCGTCCAATACCTTGTGACAGACCGGAATGCCCGAATCCTTGGTGACGGCCAGCCCCACCTGGATCAGTGGGCGCCCCTTTACGCCTTCCTTGTCGTGCCCCAGTTTGGCGAGACCGCAACGCTTGCCATAAAGATAGGTGTTGGTCACATCGTAGATGACGCCGGTCAGAGGTATCCCGTAGACCTCCACTACGCGCTTGAAAATCTGACGTTGCACCTCGGTGGCATCAATCGATTCCAGCGTATCCAGTGAATCCAGCAGCGCTTGTTCCGTAACCCCCTCGAGATTCAGGAGCAGGGATAGATCGGTCCTCTGGAACCAACGCTCCATCTGGTTAACGCTTTTGTAATCCAGACAGTGCGCGTAGACCAGCGAAAGAACTTCGCTCGCCCGTGGGCCAAGCATCAAGGGCAGGTCGATCTTGTGGGCCAGATGGTTCAACACCAGCAAAGGCCCATACAGTTTGACCTCGTCCACCACGACATCCGACAGGGAAGAGGACAGAATGGTTCGTCCATCCGCCTCCTTGCCGATGTAGCGGATATGTTTTTGGACGCATTTGCCTTCCACCCAGCGGTTCTCGACCTCTGCTAGGTAGGTTTTGCCATTCTTGCGGATTTTGCGGATGAAGCTCATAGTGTATATAATATACACTATGAGACCACGAAAAGCAAGACCTATTTTGCCTTTCGGCAAAAAATATTGCGTCGCCTCCAGAACGTCATTATTGGTCGAAACCAGAAAAAGAAGATTGCCCTTGACTACGACTCGTGGCTAGTGGATAAATTATCGTTGGAGATCAGGTGTTAAGATTGGAACATGGCCGACGAAAACTCAAAATTAGTCTACTCCACGGAACAGGCGATCCCCCGGCTGCCCCGATCCTTCCGGAACGATAGGAAGCCCAAGAATAAGCCCG
>CAIYYT010000189.1 GCA_903930455.1 uncultured bacterium
CCGCAAGACGTTTTCGCTAACCGTCGGCTCGACGCAGTTGACCGGATCGGACTACTACTGGGAGCGGAGCTACTTGCTTGCCGCATCCGTTGGCCTGCCATATTGCTTGCGAGTCGGGGCATCGGCAAACTACCTGCGCGTGGAATACACGGGGGGCTATAACAGCCTCGGTATGACGGCGTTGAACCTTGGTGTTGGATGGCATAAATGCGAAACGGTCGCAGTAGGAGCAGTCGCGCGCAATGTCAATCGACCACATTACAAATCGAGCTCGCAATCACTGCCGCTTGTCGGCGAGATATCCGTATCCTATGCTTTTTCTGATGCCTTCTCGTTCTTTCTCACGCAGCATCTTGAAGAAAAGGTGCGCGACCGATTCTTTATTGGTCAGGAGGTGAATGTCGCCAAGGAGTTCTCGCTACATTTTGGTCTCGCAACCGAACCAACCGAGATCAGCGGCGGGTTTTCTTTGGGCGTCGGCAGTTTGATATTTGATTATGGCTTCCGCGATAATGTATATTTGGGAGGAACGCATAGGTTTGGACTGAGGTATACCCGGTAGATGAATTCGATCATGACGACTCGCGAGATGCTTGAAGCTCATGAAGCCGAATATCTGGCTCCTTATGCCGTGCTCAATCTCCGGTCGCGCGGACGCCTCTACCCGGAGCCGGAGCACCCCTATCGTACCCGCTTCCAAAGGGACCGTGACCGCATCATCCATTCGGCGTCATTCCGTCGACTTAAGCACAAGACGCAAGTGTTTGCCGCGCCTGATGATGATCATTTCCGCACTCGTTTAACCCATACGATGGAAGTGGCGCAAATCTCCCGCACGATTGCGAAGACACTGCGTTTGAATGAAGACTTATCGGAAGCAATCGCGTTGGTGCATGACCTCGGTCATCCGCCGTTTGGGCACGCGGGGGAAGGGGCGCTTCAGGAAATACTCAAAAATGATGGCGGCTTTAATCACAATGCACAGTCGTTGCGGGTGGTCGATTTGCTGGAAGATCGCTATCCGCATTTTGCGGGATTGAATCTGACCTATGAAACGCGCGAAGGGATCGTCAAACACGAGACCGATTATGACTTGCCGGTCGAGGCGAGTTTCGACCCGCATTTGCGGGCATCTCTGGAAGGACAACTGGTTAATCTGGCCGACGAAATTGCGTACAATGCGCATGATCTTGATGACGGCTATTTCTCGGGTATACTCACGTTGGATGAACTGATGCAAGTGCCGATTCTGAAGCGGCTTTTCGAAAAGTCGGTGCAACAATTTGGCGATCTGCCTCCTAAGAAGCGACACTACCACTTGATCCGGTTGTTGATTGACTGGGCGGTGTCGGATTTGCTCAGCAATACGGTATCCCGAATCGGGCAATTCAACTTGCAGCGCTATGAAGACGTGGTCGATCGCAAAGAGAACATCGTCGAGTCCTCGCCGGAAGTCGAGACGGCGGGACGACAACTCAAGAAGTTCCTCTTTGACCGCTTGTATCGTCACCCGACGTTGGTTGCTATGAATGCTATTGCCAAGAAGGTTGTCTCCGATCTGTTCGACGCCTATCTCTCCGACCGGACGCTGCTCAAGGACAAGTATCGCCAGCGCTGCGACAGCGAGCCGCCAAAGCTGGTGGTCAAGGACTACATCGCGGGCATGACTGACAGGTTTGCGCTGCAGGAACATCGCAAGATCGTCGGTAGTATTGTGATGTAGTAGTGCTCACGGCGTCGAAGTCCCCACTGAAACTCAAGAGCACGAATCGCGCTGGAAATTGCGCGAACGGCGCATAACCGTGGGATCGACATAAGGAGTTCGGTAGCCCA
Organism: uncultured bacterium; assembly: GCA_903930455.1. Taxonomy (GTDB): domain Bacteria; phylum Zixibacteria; class MSB-5A5; order CAIYYT01; family CAIYYT01; genus CAIYYT01. The sequence continues at coordinate 1,834 of CAIYYT010000189.1, forward strand.
CCCAAAGCGAAGCGTCGGGTGGGTTCAATGAATGTAACCGTTGTTCTCCTTGCGCGAACAGAAGAAAGACCCACCTGTCGCTCCGCTCTAGATGGGCTACATTTCTGGTAAGAATAGGAACGCGGACGGCGAGTTCCTTTGGGATCGACATAAGGAGAATGCAACAAGTGTGAATCGCATTGCAGTGGTGAGGTTGTTGGGAAGTGAAGTGCTGGGAGACGCCTGCACAGACTATTTCAATTCGTAACAGATAATCCACACATTGATAATATGTTATGATCGGGGCCGCCTGCGGGTCTCAAATTGAACAGGACTCCTGCCGGGACTTCTGCTGCGGCACAGACTTTGCTTCCCTTAGTGCCGGAATGACTTGGAGGACTCGGATGGAATGCTACTTCTACACGAAAGTTATGGACAAGCGCGTTGACGGTCATCACAACGCCGTGCTGTCATTTTCGATTCCGGATGCTGGCATTCTCTTTCGTACTCGCTTTTCCGGGAGTCCGGAAGAATGCGAATACGCCTCGCTCTTGACGCTCCTGGAATTCGTCGAGCTAAATCCGCAGGTCTTCCGCGATCGCACAATCGAAATCTACGGTGATAGCTTCGCGGTCGTAAACCAGATCAACGACAAGATGTATTGCGCCAGAGATCTGCAGCCGTTCCGTAACTTGGCGCTGTTGTTTCGTAACAAGTTTACTTATTCCCTGAACTGGATTCCCGAGCGCGAGAATCCGGCCCAGAACAATTTGAATGCGGACTGACACTACATACAACCTCCCCCTGTAGAAGGCGAGACATCCGGTCTCGCCTTTTGCATTTGTCACATGCCTGACGGGATTGCCCTTACAGAACAGGGCTCGCCACCCGCAAGAATTGGTATTTCCCTTGACACGCCCGCCCATTATCGCTATATTACTCACCGATTATTTCACATACTCCGGGAGGGTATCATGCCTCGTCTGACAACGCTTGTTTCATTTTTCATCGCCGCGATTCTGTGCGGTTCTCTGTTTGCAACCAACACTCAGCCAACGATCCAATCTCTCAACAAGATGCCGCTGTCGTTCATCAAGAACATGGGACAATGGGACGACCGCGTTTTGTTTCGTGCCAACGCCGGTGGCGCCACGATGTGATTCACGAGAGAGGGCGTAACCTACCAATTCACCCGTACGATCTCGCGTAGGGGCGACCCGATGGGTCGCCCAGATCAAATACAACCGAAAATGTGCGACTCGCCGAGTCGCCCCTACGATCCCCTCGACCGCCTCAACCACGACAAGGACTCCGTTGAAACGCTCGTCCTCACCGCCAAATTCGTCGACGCGAATCCCAATCCCGAGGTTGTCGCCGAAGGACAAATGGAATACAAGTGCAACTACTTCCTCGGCAATGACCCATCGAAATGGCACACCGACGTCCGCAACTACGAAGCGATCACGCTCAAAGACATCTATCCCGGCATCAACCTGAAATACTCTGGCGATGGTAACGGTCAGGCAGCCTACGAGTTTGTCACCGCTCCGGGTGCCGATATCGCCCAGATCAAGGTTGCCTACGAAGGCGCGGAAGAAACCTCGCTTGATTCCGACGGCAGACTGATCCTGAAAACCAAATGGGGGGACATGATCGCAGCGATCGGATCGGGTGTCAACGAAACCGGCTTGGCCTCTCCCCGGTTTGCCCTGAATTCAGAGAATACGCTTGGCGTCGTGGCCGGTGCCCAGAGTCTCGCCGAAGTGAACTCAGGGACACTCACGCTGGCCTACAGCACCTACCTCGGCGGGGAAGGAAGCGATGAAGGATGGGCAATTGCAGTCGACGATAGCGGGAATGCCTATGTAACCGGACATACTCGTTCTTCCGACTTCCCGACTTTGGATCCCTATCAGGCAGTGTATCATGGCGGATATTATTATGGGGATGATGTTTTCGTGACTAAGCTAAGCAGCTCCGGTGCCAGCCTGATTTATAGTACTTACATCGGCGGGGAACTAGGCGATTGGGGCTGTGGCATCGCGGTGGATCGCGGCGGCAATGCCTATGTTACGGGCAATACATGTTCTTCCACTTTCCCCACTCAGAATCCCTACCAGACGTTGCCAGGCGGCGCTTATACCAACGTCTTTGTTACCAAGCTGATAGTACCGGCAACGGTCTGATCTACAGTACTTACCTCGGTGGGGAACTCGACGATAATGGCTACGGCCTCGCGGTTGATACGAGCGGTTGTGCCTATGTGGCAGGCTACACTGGGTCTTCCGACTTCCCGACATTGAATCCCTATCATGCGATCCTTCAAGGCAGTTGGGATGCTTTTGTGACCAAGCTGAGCAGTTCCGGCAACAGCCTGATCTACAGTACCTACCTCGGTGGGGGAGGGTCAGACGCTGGATACAGTATCGCGGTCGATGGCGGCGGCAATGCTTTTGTGACGGGGGGCACTTCTTCTTCAGACTACCCGATTTTGAATCCATTCCAGGGCACACACGGAGGGCATTTCTTTGATGTTTTTGTGACCAAGCTGAGCACTTCTGGCAGCAGCTTGATTTACAGCACATACATCGGCGGGGAAGGCTATGAATACGGACGTAGTATCGCAGTTGATAACAGTGGCAGTGCCTATGTGACAGGCTATACCACGTCTTCCAACTTCCCAACTTTGAATCCCTATCAGTCAACGTATCAAGGCGGATACCATGACGGCGATGTCTTTGTAACCAAGCTAAGTAATTCCGGCAATGGCCTGATCTACAGCACCTACCTCGGCGAGTCAGGTGACGATTATGGAAACTGCATCGCGGTCGATGGCGGCGGTAACGCCTATGTGATAGGCGAAACCTTTTCCTCCAGTTTTCCGACTCTGAATCCCTATCAGACGAATCAAGACTATCTTGATGCTTTTGTAACCAAGTTCTCCAATTCCGGCGGCCTGATCTACAGTACTTACCTCGGCGGGAGTGACGTGGATTGTGGAACCGGCATTGCGGTCGACGGCAGTGGCAATGCCTATGTGACAGGCTACACTGGGTCCAACTTCCCAACTCTGAATCCCTGCCAGACGTATCATGGCGATGGTGATGTTTTTGTGACCAAACTGAGTTGGACGCCCGACTACGTCTGCGGTGATGTCAACACCGATGAACAGGTCAACCTGATTGATGCGGTGTTCCTGATCAACTACATCTTTGTTGGTGGACCTGCGCCGCAGATGCTTTCTCTGGCGGATGTCAATTGCAGCGGCAGCATTAACATTGCTGACGTGGTGCTCTTGATAAACTACATCTTCAGAGCTGGTCCAGTCCCCTGCGCGGAGTGCGAGTAGGACAAGCGATATTTTCGGTGGGGGCAGACCTCCGTGTCTGCCCGTTCATCGGAAGACGGGTGCACACGATGGTGCGCCCTACAGGCTATATCCGTCGCCATTCAGTAGCGGTTGACAAAGGGGTTTGAAAAGCCTAACATCCGGTCGTGGGAAAACTGACATATACACAGGCGTTGCGGCAAGTTGAAACCGGCAGAATTGATCCCGCCTATTTGCTGCAAGGGGACGACTACTATCAACGTTTCCTGCTGACCGAGAAGATTGTCAAACAACGGATTCCGGCGGGTGAGCGAGCCTATAACCGGCACTCGCTTGGTGGAGCCAAGGCCAATCCTGCGGCGCTGGAAGAGCGGTTGTTTAGCGTACCGCTTCTCGGAGGCAATACGGTGGTGATAGTGACGGAGCTTGAGCGTTTGCCACAAGCATCACAGCAATTTCTCCCGAAAGCGCTCAAATCACTCGATCCCAGTGTGACATTCATTGGTGTGGCGCGCAAGCTTGATGGCCGAACTAAGTTCGGCAAAGAGATGCTTGAGCGTTGCGCTCTGGTCGAAATCAAAGATCTGAATGACGACGCGCTTCCCGAGTATGTACGCTCGCGTCTGGCAGCACGCGGATTTGCCATTGACGCCGATGCAGTAACCGAGTTTTGTCGGATTGTCGGTCGCGATTGCGGCGATATCGAAAATGAAGTTGAGAAGATCGCCATCGTGCATGCCGGCAAGAAGAAACTCGCATTGCCTGATGTAAGCGACTATCTTTCCGATAGCCATTTTTTCACGCAGTATGAAGCGGCCAAGCAACTTGGATTCCGGCGGCTGGAGGCATCGCTGGGGGCGATTAAACGCTATCTGGAGAGTTCCGGTTCGGGGGCGCAGGCGCCGCTCTTCTGGGCATTCTACAATCAATTTGAACGGATGCTGAAATATCGCAAATTCTCCGGCAAGATCCTCGACAAGGATTTGGCCGGTATGTTGGGGATGCATCCCTACTTCCTGAATGAACTCAAGCAGCAGATCGAACACTATGCGCCGGAAGAGCTTGTGAAGGCATTGCTGGCGGTCTATCAGGCCGAAGTGGACGACCGATTTTCGACCGAGCCAAAGCCGCAGATATTCGAGCGAATGACATACAGGGTTATCAGCGCAGCCGGGGAATAACGTTTGTTCTTGTTTGTACTAATGTTGGCGGGCATGGAGGATACTCCCGATGGGGAGTTGATTCGGCGCGCCAAGCAGGGTGATCGTGCAGCGTTCGGCCTGCTCGTGAGACGGTATCAACGCAAGGTCTACGCGCTTTGTTTTCGACTCGGTGGTTCGCACGACGTGGCTGATGATTTGACACAGGAGGCATTTATCAAAGCCTTTCAGGCGGTGGGGACGTTTGACGAAAAGTATCCGTTTGGCGGTTGGATTGCCAGAATCGCCGCGAATAACGCGTTCAACTATCTGAACCGACAGAAATTTCAGTTGAACGGCGAGGAAAGTGAACTGGTACTGGATCAGATGGCGACAGTCGATTGCGATCCGCAGGAAGCGTTGACGCAACAGGAGATCGACAAGCGCTATCAGGAAGCTTTGGCGCAATTGCCGCCGGACTATCGGATCGTATTTGTATTGCGGATGCAAGAGGAGATGAGTTATGCTGACATCGCAACGACGCTCAAGATCAATGAGGGTACGGTGATGTCGCGTTTGCATCGCGCGCGCCAGAAACTGATGTTCGCCCTCAAGGGCTTGCTGGAGCCATAAATGACTAAACACGAATTTGATGAACGGCTCTCCGCCTATCTCGATGGCAAACTTTCTGCTGCCGAGAAGGCGCAGGTGGAAGACGAACTGCGTCAAAGTGCTGACCTGCGAGCATCACTCGAACGACTTAAGAAGCTCGATCAGATCGCCCGACAGGCACAGGTGGAAATGCCTGCCGAAGGTTATTTCGACGGCCTGGCCGGACGCATTGACGCCAAGCTGGCACGAGAAGCCCGACCTAAACGGGGCTTTGCGGCGTTACAGCCGATCATGCCGAAAGGACGGCTGATTGCGATACTAAGTTCGGTAGCGGCAGTGTTTCTGGTTGTCGTCGTCGTTAATCAGATTTGGAAACCGGCGTCGGAGAGATATACCATTCCCAAGACGATTATAGTGAATCCGCCACAGAAACAGTCGGAACGCAGCGCGCCGTCCGGTTCCGAGAATGTACAACCGGCTATTATGAAGCGGCCTATTCAAGACTCGGACATAAAGCGCAGGAATGAAGCGCCGGATTCAGCGCTCGGCAAGGTCGTTCAAGCGGACAGGACGCCTGTCGCTGTTAAGGATGAAGACTACAAGGAGCCGCCGGTGTTTCCGACGCATCAAGAGGCGAAGCTGGATGTAGTAGCCGAGTCGATCAATATCGCTCCCGCTAGACAAGGCAAACCCGCCATTGCGACCGGTACCGAAGCGCTCTCAGCCGGACGCACAGATAAGGCGAAAGCCGCCATGATGGAGGTTGAATCCGCGCCGATGGCAACAAAGCCGGTATATGGCAAATCCATTCCACTGGCGACCGACAGTGTGCAAGTCGCCCAACCGGAGATGAAGCTTAACAAAGGCAAGTTCGCGGAGACTTTCGATGCGGCCGCCTACGAACAACGTGTGCAGGCGCTGCTTGATTCTGGCAAATATGTGCCGGTGCATTTTGTGGCATGGGATCACGGCGCGCAGAGGGCCACATCGCCCTACGACGTTGAGAATGCCGGATATCAAAATTGGTACGATTCGCTATCCGTTATGGGAACCGAGCAATGGCAAGCGGAGAATGCCTACCGTGAGGCGACGCGCCGTTCCGGCGGCAACCGACTCGCCGAATATATCACGGCACGGCTCTATATCGAGCATTACCTCAGTTCGGGGGACGCCCGTGATGTCGGTCTTTGGCGCGAACGACTGGATGAAGTGCGGCAGTGGGAGCAGGGAGTGAGGAAGTGAAGGTAACACGTAGCGCTTGTTGCACCGGTGCGGGATATTCAATAAGTCGATAGCAGGACAAACAAGCATATTTGTAAACGATGCAACCACAATCCGGAGGGAAACCATGATACGAATCTTTCTTACAATCATAATGACGCTGCTACTCTCAACTGCGATAGCCGTTTCGCAAGACACGAAGCCGACTGAGCCGGCTCAGGCAACCACGACCTCGACGCTGGCAGCGGAGGTCCAAATTTGCACTGAGATCACGGACCGCGCTTGCGCGGGTGGCGCTACCACATTTGATGCCAGTGTCGGCAAGCTGTATTGCTGGTGTCAGGTCACCGGCGGGTCAGGCGAAGCGACGATCAAGCACATTTGGTCGCATGCCGGGAAGGTTGTCCTTGAGGTTCCGCTCACTATCAAGGGGAACCGCTGGCGGACCTGGAGTGTCAAGAACATCGCGGCGAGTCAGACCGGAGAGTGGGAAGTAAAAGTCGTCGACGCGTCGGGCAATACGATCAAGTCGGTGACGTTTACGGTCGGAGAGAGAAAGTAGTCTGAGAGGTCACGTTGGGAGTGGCGTGATGTCAAGCCGTGTGGAGGTAGTGTTGTTACAATCCAGGCTCAAAAAAGCAACAAGACGCATTCGATGGCACGATCACCGCTTCAGATAATCGTAATTCCTTATCGTAAGATTCCAACCGAATCCTACGAATTCGCCCTCTTTCATCGCGCTGACGGTTCGATGTGGCAATTTGTCGCCGGTGGCGCCGAGGATAATGAAACGGCATTAGAAGCAGCAAAGAGGGAAGCAGAGGAAGAGGCTGGGATTGCCGGTGGACTACACTTGATGCTCGCGCCTCAATTCCTCGCACGGCTTTTTCGCCGACCTCTCACTGGCCAAAGGATATCTTTGTCGTGCCCGAATTCTCCTATGCCGTTGATGTCACCGGTTATGAGATCATCCTTTGTCAGGAACACGACGAATTCAGATGGCTGACGTTTGAAGAAGCCACAAATCTGCTGTCATGGGACAGTAACCGAGTTGCTCTATGGGAGTTGCATGAAAAATTATCTGGTAGCACGTGAAAAGAACTCGTTCGACGCCGCGCTCTGAGTGGCCTTTTGTTTCGAGTCATGTCATGCCCACGGCGAAGTCGGGGGTCCGACATGATGCTGGTTGGGTTGGCAAACACGGATCCTCGCACTTTCGTTTTGTTAGGGGGATACGGAAGACGACAGAATTCGCTTGCCTTCCGTTTTAAGACTTGTCCTCCTTACACTTATGAAAGACAGGAACCTAGCCTTGTTATGCACTCTGCATCGCACCAAGTTTCATCATGTGCTGCCAAGCACATTCCCTGTCACGGTTTGCGCACTCGACTCAAAATCACTCACGAAGGAAGAGAGGCATGAATGACGGAAAGTCTCACAGTACTGGCTGCAAAGAGATACGCTAGATTGCTTGCTCCCCTCATTCTCTTGATGTACCTGTTATTTCCAAGCCAACTCCTTGGACAATCGGACACGCTAGTGAATTGGGTAGTCGGTAACGGCGGAGGCAAAGTCGTTGGCAGTGGTTATATCGTCCAATCAACCTTGGGCCAACCTTGTATAGGAGTGGTTTCCGGCGCCGGCTTTCGTCTAAGTCACGGGACTCTGCATGATACTAGCGGCATCATGTGGCTGGACGTTCTTGACCATTTCGAACAGGTGTCGGACTTGCCAACCTCGTTTAGACTAGGCCAGAACTACCCCAATCCATTCAATCCGACAACGACCATAGCATTTTCGCTGCCAAAGAGGTCTCAGGCGGTTCTTTCTCTTTTCAACATTCTCGGTCAAAAAGTCTATACGGTCCTAGATAAAGAATTATCCGCGGGAGAGTACGAGGTTCAACTGAACGCAGACGACCTGGCAACTGGCATCTACTTTTATCGGCTTGTTGCAGGGGACTTCTCAGAAACTAAGAAACTGATGTTGTTAAAATAGACGCAGAATATGCGGTCATACCGCCGACATAAGCATGTTGAAAGAACAGGAGGAATGACACAATGAAAGCTCTAAAGGAATTCAAAAATGTACTTGTACCTACAATTCTCTTCTTAGCCGTATTTCTACCAGCAGCTCAGGGCGCTGTTCCCAGCACCATAAGTTATCAGGGACTTCTTGCCAATTCGAGTACTGGCGCGTGGGTTCCCGATGGCAACTATAATCTTCATTTTGCACTTTACACCGCGCTAACAAGCGGCAGCAAAGTCTGGGAGGAAGATACAATCGGCATCCCAGTTGAGAAGGGGCGTTTTAACGTGATACTCGGCTCAACTGAATCTTTGGTGAATGTTCCCTTCGATGTGCCTTACTGGTTGGGCATAAGGATCAACGGTGGCGCCGAATTGCCGCGAACTGCGTTCACTTCTTCTCCCTATGCCCTGAATGCCAGAGACGTCGCCATCAACACTATTGATTCCACTAAAATCAAAGCTGCAGGCATCAGTTTCAGTGATCTTGGGCGAAACGGAGCTTCTTCCGGACAAATCCCCAAGTGGAGCGGTACGGCTTGGCAACCGCAAAACGATGACGTGGGAGGAACTGGAATCATTTCTGCGGGCGATAGTACTTTCAGAGCTGACAGTGGCTGGGTCACCATCGGAAGCAATTTTCCTGCATACAGCGGCGCTTACCTGGTCTATTTGTCCAGAAACTATAGCACTGCTTCCGGTAGGGTGGGTTTCGGCGCCCATGTTGAGAACTCCTTGGGTGGTGATCTTCAGGCAATCTCCGCCAGCGTCCGGCATACTAGCGCATCCGCGAACGCATCTATGGCAGTGAGTGCCTCAGTTACCAGCGACGCGTTGTATCGGTACGGTGTTTCCTCCTTTGCAGAGCCGGCAACGTCTCACAGCCTGTCGGGTCAAGGATACGGTGTGTACGGCAGCGTGGATTACTGCGAGAATGCCTATGGAGTGTATGGAACAGCGAGTCACGCAACGACCGGCTACGGTGTTTACGGCTACGCCAATGGCAACACCACGAACTGGGCGGGTTATTTCAATGGCAATGTCAATGTTGTCGGAACTCTCACCAAGGGTGGTGGCGCCTTTCGCATCGATCATCCGCTTGACCCGGAGAACAAGTTTCTCCAGCACTCGTTCGTCGAGTCCCCCGACATGAAGAACATCTATGACGGCAATGTCGTCACTGATGCTTCCGGCTACGTCACCGTGCAGTTGCCGGATTACTTCGAATCGCTTAACCGCGACTTTCGCTACCAATTGACAGTTATTGGGGACTTCGCGCAGGCGGTCATTTCCGAGAAAATCCACAACAATCGTTTCACTATTCGGACTGACAAGCCCAATGTCGAAGTCTCCTGGCAAGTGACCGGCATTAGGGCTGACCGCTGGGCCGAGGCGAACCGGATTCAGGTTGAAGTTGATAAACAACCGAGCGAGCGAGGGAAGTACTCTTACCCCGAGCTTTATGGTCAACCGGCTGAACGAGGTATTGACTGGCTAAGTACTTATAGTGCGGAGAACGATCGGCAAACGAAGAAGTGATTCTCAGATTGGCGTCAATGAGCATTGGTGTGTGGCAGATTCGTCGTCGGTGGACGCTCCCGTTCCCGACACTCGTCTCGCCTGCCGCGGATTAAGTCTTGTAGGTCACGCCGACTCGCGGCGTGACCTCAAGCTGATTGACTTTTCCCCGACATTCAGTCACATTGGTTGCATGGGATCCAGCAACAATCCTGCCGGAATAGAAGTCACTTATCTGAAAGGTGTCGGGCCGAAGAAGGCGGAGGCGCTTAATGCGATCGGAATCTATACGGTCGAAGATATTCTGTACTACTTCCCGCGCAGGTATCTTGATCGCAGCAAGCTGACTCCCATTGCGGAACTGGCGCTCGGCGCGGAAGTGACAGTTGTCGGCAGAGTGCTGACGCAGGGATTGTTACGCACGCGGAGCCGGGGTTACTATGAAGTGCTGATCACAGACGGCACCGGCAATGTGCCGCTGGTCTGGTTTGAGGGGCTGAAGTATTTTGCGGGACGATTCAAAAAAGGAATGACGCTGTCGGTGTCGGGTAAGGTCACTGATTTTCGCGGCCTGCAGATGGCGCATCCGGAAGTCGAAATCATTTTCGACACGGAAGAAGAAGAGATGCTCCACACCGGCAGAATCATACCGCTCTACCCGTCGAGCGACGCGCTCAAACGACTGTATCTTGATTCGCGCGGTTTTCGCAAAATCATCAAACCGGCGCTGGATCAGTACGCGCCTTATCTGGAAGATCTGGTGCCGAAGCGAGTAGTTGCCGACCTGCACCTGATGGATCTGCCGACTTCGGTTAGCCAGATGCACTATCCCGACAATTTCGAAATCCGAGCCGAGGCACGTCGCTGTTTGGCGCTGCGAGAATTGATTCTGTTTCAGATACAGGTCGTTGATCGTCGCCAGAGGATTGCGCACAAGAAGAAGCCGCAGAAAATCGAACCCCCCAATCAGACGCAGCAGGAATTGATTGCAGGTCTGCCATTCAAGCTCACGGCGGCGCAGAACAGAGTGATCGCCGAGATCGCCGAAGATCTGCTGAAACCCTACGCAATGTTGCGATTGTTACAAGGGGATGTCGGTTCCGGAAAAACGGTTGTGGCTGCGTTGACGATGGCGCTGGTCGCGCAATCAGGTTTTCAATCAGCGTTGATGGCGCCGACGGAAATTCTGGCGCAGCAGCATTATAGGACAATTGGCAAGATACTCGCAAATAGCGGGATACGTGTTGAGTTGTTGACAGGTTCAACACCGACTCTAGCGAGGCAGCAACTCCTGCGCGATCTGGCAAGCGGCGAGGTTGACATAATATTGGGGACGCACGCGCTGATTTCGGATGATGTTGTCTATCGGCAACTCGCTTATGTGATTGTGGATGAGCAGCATCGTTTTGGCGTGGCGCAGCGTGAGGCATTGCTCGGCAAGGGAGAGCTTCCCGATTTGCTGGTAATGACAGCGACACCGATTCCGCGGACGTTGGCATTGACGGCATACGGCGATCTTGATCTGTCGACTATCGACCAGATGCCGGTCGGACGACTGCCGGTTCGTACGGCGCTTCGCACCGAAGCCGAGCGACCGCAGATTTACAAATTCATTCGTGACGAAGTTACGCGCGGCAATCAAGTATTTATCATCTACCCATTGGTGGAGGAATCGCAAAAAGTTCAGTTGCGTGCTGCAACCAGAGCATACGAAGAGTTGAAGAGCGATGTGTTCCCTGACCTGGCAATAGGAATAGTGCATGGCCAGATGAAGAAGGAAGAGCGTGATGCGATGATGTCTCGGTTTTCCCGCCGCGAAATAGGAATCATGGTGGCGACAACGGTGGTAGAAGTTGGTATAGACATTCCTGACGCAACCGTGATCCTGATCGAGCACGCCGAGCGCTTTGGTTTGAGTCAGTTGCATCAGTTGCGTGGCCGAGTCGGTCGGTCGGACAAGAAATCATATTGTATCCTGATGACGGAGATGGAAACGCTCAGTGAAAGCTTCCAGCGCTTGGAGCGCTTTGTACAGAGTAGCGACGGCTTTGCAATTGCGGAGCTTGATCTGGAACTGCGGGGACCGGGTGATTTGCTGGGAATCAGGCAAAGCGGTATGCCGGAATTTCGAGTTGCGAGTCTGGTGAATGATCTAAGTTTAATCTTGACGGCACGCGAGTGGGCCCATAAATTGCTAACAAATAGGGAACTGACCTCAGCCGAGGAGAAGGCACGCTTGAATCAGTTCGTAAAACAACAACGTCGACTGGAGCGATCAAGTGGGGTCTCATAGAGACGCTTTGATTAAGGACGAACTGCGGAAGATGCTGGAGGAGGCGCGAGCGATTGCGAATCGTCTGGAGCAGTGGATTGATCTGGCGCAAGATTATGATCTTCAGCGCCAATTGAAGAAAGTCGACGCCGAACTGATTGATTTTCAGCACGCCATTTCCGTGGCGATCAATATGGAGGAGAAAGGGTAATGGCGCAACAGCAGCATACCGATCAAGCGCTGTTTACGGCGCTACTCTTCAGCTTGCATGCGGCAGGCATGCAGCAACTCGGCAAGATAATGAATCCGCTCACGGGCGAAGTGGAGCGTGATTTGGAGCAGGCACAGGCAACAATCGAGATGCTGGAGATGATCAAGCGGAAGACAGCCAGCAATCTGATAGAAAATGAGAGCAAGCTGCTTGCGCGCCTGCTGTATGAACTGCAGATGAACTACGTCGAGGAGGTGGGCAAGGATCAGAAATCGGGAACCGATCCTACCTCAAGTGGTACAACTACTTCGGACACTGCTCAAGACAAGACTTGATTTATTTACGGGATGTCGTATATTCCCTCTTGTGGAGACAACTGTTTAGTGGCTACTACTCCCAACAGGATCAGTGTGACTACTACACAAGCGAAAACCCGCTTTCGGCTCGAACAGAACTATCCGATCAGCAAACTGACTACCTTCGGTATTGGCGGTCCGGCGGACTGGGCGGCATTTTGCCGCAGCGCCGAGGAAGTGGTGGAAGCAGTGGAATTCTGCCGCCAGAATCGACTGGAGTATTTTGTCATCGGTGGTGGTTCAAACATCCTCTCTTCGGATAATGGTTTCCGCGGCATGATTATTGTTCTCCAGATTGAGATGCTGGAGATAGATGATGATTGTATCACGGTCGGCGCCGGCTATTCCTTGCACAAGCTTGTGGAAGAGACAGTTGCCGCCGGTCTGGAGGGTCTCGAAGCGCTGGCCGGTATCGCAGGTACCGTCGGTGGCGCGATAGTGGGGAATGCGGGTGCCTATGGTGTCGCAATCTCTGACCGTCTGGTCGATGTCAATCTCTACCATCTGCTAAAGGGTTTCTATACTGAGCGAAAGGAGAATCTCGGCTATAAGTACCGCCACAGCGATCTCAAGTGGTCCCAGAATATTGTGATTTCCGGGCGATTCCAATTGGCACACGGCGATGCCGCTTGTCTGCGGGAGAAAATGGATTCGATATTGGCCGAGCGCTGGCAGAAACACCCGAAAGGCAATATTTCCGCAGGCTGTTTCTTCAAAAATATCGAATCAGCGACGGCGCCCCACGGCAAAATAGCCGCCGGATATTTGCTTGACCAAATAGGGGCCAAGCAGATGCAAATCGGGCACGCTGGGGTTTTTTCGGGTCATGCCAATATTTTGATCAACAAAGGTGGCGCGACAGCGTCTGAAGTTCGGGATTTGTCGATAAAGCTTAAGGAGAAAGTGAAAGAGATTTATGGCATAGATCTCACCGAAGAGGTTATTTTGCTTGGGGACTTTAGTTAGAGGAGGATTCTATCGAAAACATATATAACGCATGATCTTAGAGCTTGTTAAACATACTTCGACTTTCGGACGCTGCCGCATGGTTGTGCAGATGGCATTGCTGTGCATTGTTGCTGTATTAGTGATGGCGCCGTTGGTCTCAGCCGCAACCGGTATCCGCATGGATTTGCAGATGCCACAACTGGTGGTGGCTTCAATCAGCCCCGACAAACCCGAAATCGGCATTTCGAAATCCATAGATTCCATCCCACTTCTCAAAGCAGACAACATTCAGCGCAAGCTGACCTTCAGTTATGACGCCACGAGCCAGTTGTTGGTTTTCAACCAGAGTTATGGCAAGTTCCAGAATGTGACATTACCGGCGACTGCATCACCAGCCAGTTATCGCCAGTGGCTGCTGGACTGCCAGTCACGCCGTTTGTTGCGGGACAGTTATTCCTCTCAGGCGAAGAAGACGAGTCAGGGTGCAGGTGGTAGTCTGCTGCAATTTCAGATTCCGTTTGAAGTGCCGCGGCTAGCAAAGTCGATTATGGGAGAAGGTGGCGCAGGCCTGAAAGTGAATGGTTATCGAAAGATATCATTCTCCGGAAGCAGCACGTGGGACGATCAGACTTCAATTGCAACCCACAAACAGAGCAAATTCCCATCGTTGAATATGGAGCAACAATCCAGTTTCACGATCAGCGGCAACATCGGTTCGAAGATCTTCGTTGACGTCAATCAGGACTCCAAACGCCAACAGTCGTTGGCCAATAGGATCCAATTGCGCTATAAGGGAGACGAAGATGACGTTGTCAAAACCCTGGAACTAGGTAACACGAACTTGTCCTTACCGGGGACCCGTTTTACAGGTTACTCGCGGCAGATTCAGGGATTGTTTGGTATCAAGACAACCGCAGAACTCGGCGGGCTGAAGCTGACAGCAATCGCGTCCCAGGAAAAGTCGTCCAATCAGGGCGCCAGCTTCAAGGCCGGGACGGAATCTCAAACGC
>CAIYYT010000190.1 GCA_903930455.1 uncultured bacterium
ACAGGGTTAGTTGGCGACGCCAAACCGGCGATCGAATCACCGGCTCCACCATCAAGCGTTGAAGCCAAAGATACGAAGAACGACGATGGTTCGGCCATCGACGTCAGTTGGCAGCTTTCAGCGGATGACCAGCGTCTGGTGACCAAGTATCAGGTCCTGCGCTCAAAGTCGTCGTCGGGTCCTTTTGAGGTTGCCGGTGAGACGACCAAAGGCCAGCACATTTATACCGACAACGGCGTCAAAGTTGGAGAAAGCTACTTCTATAAGATCGCCGCTGTCTACGAAATCAAATCAGCCGACAGCACCAGTGTCACTGGAAAAGGTGAATCGCAAGTTGTCGGTCCGGTCAGGCCTATCGCGCAGTGGTTCAATATGCGGCGTCTGAATGTTTTCCTCTGGCTGCTGGTGACCTGTGCTGCGATACTGTTCTATATCTGGCAAGCGAAATCGGGCAAAGAGCTTTATGTCCGCAAAATTGCGGGTATTGATGCGGTTGATGATGCCATCGGCCGAGCCACCGAAATGGGACGCAAGGTGTTCTTCGTGCCGGGTATTCAGGATATGGATGACGTTGCGACGATTGCCGCGATCACGATTCTCGGCAGAGTGGCGCGTATTTGTGCCACGAATGATACCAAACTCGATGTCCCCGTGTCGCGATCGCTCGTGATGGTCACCGCGCGAGAATCCGTCCGCGAAGCCTACAGCAAGGTCGGTAGACCAGATGCTTTCAGGGAAGACCAAGTTCATTATGTCACTGATGATCAATTTGGCTATGCCGCCGCCATTGACGGCATGGTGATGCGCGATAAGCCCGCCGCCATGTTCTACATGGGTGGTTTCTTTGCTGAAGCGCTGATTTTGGCAGAGACGGGTAATAACGCCGGCGCTATTCAAATTGCCGGCACAAACCAACCTGCTCAGATTCCGTTTTTTGTGGCTGCGTGCGACTACACTTTGATCGGTGAAGAGCTATTTGCTGCCAGTGCATATCTGGAGCGTGAACCGCGTTTGCTTGGTTCGCTCAAAGGGCAGGACTTCGCCAAAGGGCTATTCCTGCTGGCGATTTTCTTGCTGCTGATACTGGCCATGTTCGGTGTGAACTGGGTTTCCATAATGGACGTGAGTTAAACAAGGACAATGGAATAACATGAAGCGCGAAATCCCCCTGATCATAACCTTTGTTGCCGGCGTCGCCTTTGTTCTGCAATACTTCATTCCGCACTATCCGTTTAACCGTTTCAATGATATTTTTTCGGATTGGTTTGCGATTGTAGGGGCTTTTGCCATCTGGCTCGGTGCGCTGAGCTTAATTAAGCTCTGTTTGCTGAATATCTCGAAAAAGTCGCACGACTGGCCGATCTCGCTGTTGATGATCATCAGTTTTCTGTCGATCGTGATCGCCGGGGCGATTGACGGTTTCCACGGTCTGAATACTGTCCCGACGACTTCGTTCCGCGATCCCGGCACAAACTTCGACTGGCTCTACCAAAATATCTATACACCGCTGTCGTCGACGATGTTTGCCATCTTGGCCTTCTTTGTCGCCTCCGCGTCTTATCGAGCGTTCCGCGCGCGCAACACGGCCGCGACGCTGCTGCTCCTATCGGCGTTTTTTGTTATGATCGGGCGGGTCCCGCTTGGAGACTATCTCAGCGGCTGGCTACCGGAGCGGATGCAGTTCTCTCAATGGGCGAATTGGCTCATGGCATTTCCGAATACCGCTGGTCAGCGCGCGGTAATGATCGGTATCGCACTAGGAACGGTGTCGACATCGCTGCGCATCATTCTCGGCATTGAGAGGTCGCACCTCGAGGGATAATGATGAAGAAGTATCAGTACTGGCTCATACTTGTTGCGCTGATCATCATCTTGGTGATTGTACCAAAACCACTGGAAATCTCGCCGACAGCTTCCGTGATCGTCACTATCTTGCTCGGTCTCGCACTCATCTGGGTGTTAGTACTGACGATCAGGGGTCATCTAATTGGGAGACGTGTTGTCTTCTTGTTCATCGGAGCCTCGCTTGCCCTGCCATTCTTCATGAATTTCGAGATGCCCTTCAAGATCTCGCCGGAAGTGAAGACCCTATACGACGCCTTGGCGAAGCTTCCACCCGGTTCGAAAGTGCTGGCGGCTTTTGACTACGACCCGCCATCCGCGCCTGAATTACAGCCCCAAGCAGATGCTTTCATGGCTTACGCGTTCAAGCATGACCTCAAGGTGATCATTATGGGGCTCTGGCCGCAGGGACCGCAGCAGGCGGATATGGCTGTTGCCAAAGCGCTGCGACAGCCGGAGATCCGCGCCAAGAATTTGCGGTACGGTGTTGATTATGTGAATCTCGGATTTCAGTCGGGAAATGAGTTTGTGATTCAGCGTATGGGCACGTCATTCAGCGGCATGTTTCCGCGCGATATCTACAACACTGACTATAACAAGATACCAATTCTGAACGGCGTGGAAAACTTCAGCAACATCGATTTCGTCTTCAATCTCTCATCCGGGTATCCCGGGACAGTGGAATGGGTGCAAATCGCCGTCGATCGATATGGCGTGAAACTCGGCGCCGGGAATACTGCGGTGCAAGCGCCATCCGTGTATCCGTATCTCAGCTCACGCAGACTAACCGGTCTTGCCGGAGGGATGAGTGGCGCCTGGCAGTTCGAGCTGGCGACCCAAGAGCCCGGCAAGGCAAGTACCTACGTCTTGCCTCAAACTTTCTCACATACGGTCGTTATCGCGTTTATCATTATAGGTAACGCCGCACTCATAGTGGGTTATCGAAGATCCAAACGGGGAGAGGCATAGGGATTATGGACGGCGCAGTAATTGGCATTTGGCTGGCGGCATTATTAACTCTCGGCATTATGTCATTTGTCTATAGGGACAACCTCTACTACAAGATCTGCGAGGCAATCTTTATCGGCATATCTGCCGGTTATTGGTTCATCACTTTCTTCTGGGACAGTCTCTATCGCATTGCCTGGATCGGTATTGTCCATGAGGGGCGTTATGTTCTCTTGGGTGGTGTCATTCTTGGCGCCATGATGCTAATGCGGCTTTTCGGCAAAATCGGTTGGATAGCCCGCTGGCCACTTGCGTTTATCGTTGGCGCCACTGCCGGTCTGAAGATGATGGTATACTTCACGACCAACGCGATGGCGCAGATTCACGATACAGTCTATGATACGGTAACTGCCTTCAGCGGTGGCGATCTATACAATCTGATCGGCAGACTCGTCATCCTACTCGGCACGGTGACGGGACTGATTTATTTCTACTTCTCAAAGGAACACAAGGGAATATTTGGCGGCGTGGCCAAAGTCGGTACCTGGTTCTTGATGATTACCTTTGGTGCGTCGTTTGGTTACACCGTCATGAGCCGTATGTCGCTTCTGTTGGGAAGAATCGAATTCTTGCTCACCGACTGGCTGAAGCTGGTCAAATAGTCTTCTATGATAGCGCTCCTTCGCGTTGCGAAGTTCGTTGTTTCCCTCTGCTCATTACTCTTCATAGTATCGTTTCTGCCGGGTCAATCTGTCTACTCGCAAGACACCGCCTCCTCTGTCAACAATCTTCCCCCGATCACCGTCAAGGCCTACGACACCGAGAACGATGCCGGTAGCTCGATTACGGTGGAATGGAGTGATCCAGGTTATTGGCGTCGAGAAGGCTTCAACGGATATCGACTGTCACGTAAGAACGTTGCTTCTGGTATTGAGGACTCTCTTGACGTGTTGCCAACCGGCCATGTCCTGCATGAAGATAGATCGGTCTCTGATGACAGCAGTTACACCTACACGCTCGCTGTGCTCATCAACGGTGCGAACCTGACATCAACGTCCACCGAAGTGGTGCGCTCGTCGAAGCAGTGGTTTGACAATCGCCTAACCTGGGTTCTGATACTTGGACTCATTATCTGCGGTGCGGTGATATACTTCATCGAGAGCGCTAAACGGGGTACCAAGCTGTTTCTGCGGCGTATTGCCGGCTTGGAAGCCATCGACGAAGCCGTCGGCCGTGCCACCGAGATGGGACGCCCGATTCTTTTCATCGCCGGTATTCAAGACATGGACGACGTCCAGACAATCGCCGGTTTGACAATTCTGGGCAGCATTGCCCGCACCGTGGCCGAATACGACACGAAAATCAACATGCCCGTTTGCACCTCGCTGGTAATGACCGCTGCGCGCGAGACAATAAAGCATGCCTATGTAACCGCCGGTCGACCGGATGCCTACAACGACGATATGGTGCGTTACGTTACCAATGAGCAATTTGGTTTCGTCGCGGCTGTCGATGGCATCATGGTACGCGAACGACCCGCCGCCTGCTTCCTCCTGGGCGCGTTTTTCGCGGAGTCTCTGATCATGGCTGAGACTGGTAATTCAATTGGAGCTATTCAGGTCGCGGGCACCGCCATGCCCGCGCAATTGCCATTCTTTGTGGCGGCGTGCGACTACACTCTCATCGGCGAGGAGCTTTTTGCGGCGTCCGCATATCTCTCGGGAGAACCGCGCCAATTGGGATCGCTGAAAGGCGCCGATGTGGGCAAGGCTATCGCGATGATCGTCATTCTGGTAGGCGTCATCGCTACCACGATTGCGTCTGCCTGGAACTCCGAATCGATGTTGTGGATCGAAAACCTGCTTCGACAGATGTTTTCAACGGGATAGGAAAGACTACAGATAATGAAACACCAGATTCCGATGCTCATTCTCTCCGCCGTCGGCACGCTGCTGGTAGTGTCGGTCTTCGTGCCGTCCGCCCAGCATTGGGGGGAGGATGCGACGCTCTACTTCGACATCATCGCCGTCTTTGCTTTCTTCCTCGGCGGGGGCAATCTGATTCGTGTTCATACCGAGAAGGTCAGCCACAAATCAGCGGGTTGGATATACTCCGTCGTGACGCTACTTGGATTTGGCATCATGCTGGTCACGGGTTTGTTCAAGATCGGCAACCCTAATGGAATCGCTGGCGATCTCTCGAAGAGTGGTTCCTACTTCCAGCTTCTGTTCCAATATGTCATGTCGCCTCTCAACTCGACCATGTATGCATTGCTGGCATTCTATGTGGCATCGGCGTCATACCGCGCCTTCCGCGCCAAGAATACCGAAGCGACCATCCTGTTGGTTGCCGCCTTCGTGATCTTGTTGGGCCGGACGGCGCTGGGAGTTTTGTTGACGAACTGGATTCCGGCGCAGCTTTCGGTGCTGCAAATTCCCAACCTCGCTATCTGGATCATGAACGCTCCCAATCTTGCCGGACAGCGCGCAATTATGATCGGTATCTCACTCGGCGTAATCTCGATGTCGCTGCGACTTCTGCTGGGAATCGAGCGCACCTATCTGGGAGGGGATAGTTGATATGGGTCTGATAATTTCGATAATCGTAATCGGCGGCGGCCTGCTGTGGATACTGTACTTGTCCATCAAGGGACGGGATGTTGATCGGAGAATCGTTTATCTCTTCGTCGGCACAACCGTCGCTCTGGCGATCATCTTTCGTCTCGAATTTGGTGAGGTCGCAACACCGATTGTCAAATCGGTCTTTGACAAAATCGAAAACCTCCCGGCGGGTTCGAAAATCGTGCTCTCTTATGACTTCGATCCCGCTATGGCACCCGAAGTCAACCCGATGGCAAATGCTTTCATTCGGCACATTCTCGAAAAGAAACACCGGCTCTACTTCATGTCGCTATGGGCAACCGGACAGTCGTTACTGAGCGTCAGTCTCGATAGCGTCCTCAAGCCGGAGTTTCCCGACGCCAAGTACGGAGTCGATTACTGTAATCTTGGCTTCAAGGCCGGCAACGAGGGTGTGCTTAATGTCGTGATTACTAATCTCCGCAAGATGTTCCCCTCTGATGCCAATGGCAACTCACTCGATTCGTTGCCGATGTTCAAGGATGTTGAATCGCTCAAAGATATGGATTTGCTGATCTCGATCGGAGGAGGCAAGCCGGGCGTCAAGGAATGGGTCTTGTTTGCCGGTGATCCGGGTAAGGTCGCAATGGCCGGGGGGTCGGCCGCGGTTTCCACGCCGCTGCTCTATCCTTACTGGCCCAAGCAATTGATCGGACTGCTTGGTGGCACCAAGGGGGCAGCGGAGTATGAAGCGGAGTTGATCAAGAGGTATCCTCGCTTCAAAGACAAGAGCATGCCGGCGCTGCGCATGATGGGGCCACAGACGATGGCGCATGTTGTCATTATCGCCTTCATCGTGATCGGCAACATCGCCTATTTCCGCTCGCGTAAGAAGGGGGAGCAGTCATGACCTCCAAGACGGCGATGCGCATCCTAATGGCGATTGTGGCTTTAATCTTCTTGTTCAGTTGGATCATTAAGTCCGGCAGCGGAGTGTCCGACTCCACCTTCACCA
Source organism: uncultured bacterium (assembly GCA_903930455.1). Lineage (GTDB taxonomy): Bacteria > Zixibacteria > MSB-5A5 > CAIYYT01 > CAIYYT01 > CAIYYT01. The sequence continues at coordinate 6,385 of CAIYYT010000190.1, forward strand.
ATGTTCGCGACGGATTCCTGATTACGTTCGCCGTTTTTCTGACGCTGTCCATCTTCTCGTTCCTGTATCACGACAACCCGTTCTATAAATTCGCCGAGAGTCTTTATGTCGGTATATCCGCCGGCTATTGGATGTGCTATGGCTTCTGGAGCACGGTCGTCGGCAATTTCGTGCCGCGGGCTTCCCGTTCACTTTCCGAGTTCTTCCATGTTCCTTATCAGGAGCGGGCGGATCACATCCTGATCTATATCCCGATTATCTTCGGCCTCATTCTGTTGACCAGATTGCTGCCAAGGATCGGCTGGCTGTCGCGCTGGTCGCTGGCATTCATCATCGGCACCACCGCAGGCCTCAATTTGACACGCTATCTCCGCTCCGACTTCATCAGCCAGGTCAGCAATTCATTCATACCATTGTTCGTCGATTGGAAAGGCGCAGGCGATTTCATCAACCACATCTCGCTGGCAGCAGACGGGCAGTTTATCGCCATTCTCAGCAATTGGGTGATTTTCGTCGGGGTAATGTGCGGACTGGTCTATTTCTTTTTCTCGAAAGAACACAAAGGTACATTCGGAGTCGCATCGCGTATTGGAATCTGGATTTTGATGATCACCTTTGGCGCATCGTTTGGATACACGGTTATGGGGCGAATTTCGCTGTTGGTCGGAAGAATTACCTTTCTCTTCGGAGACTGGTTGAATATATTGTGACGGAATCTTTAAGCCACGCGAGGTGGAAGTGAAACACATCAAATTGATTCTCTTTATCTGTCTGTCACTTTGCCTGACTCAAGCAATCGTGGCGCAGACCGCGACCGACCCTCCTGCCGAGACGGCCCCGGCGGTTCAACCACCTGCGCCTCCGGGTAATGTGATCCTGAAGGATTTGCCCAACGACGAAGGTCACGGTATTCTTGTGCGTTGGGACTTGTCGCCAGATGATGGTGCAGGCAGGAACACCGTGATCAGCTATGATATCTATCGAGCGCTGTCTCCCAGTGCGCCCGATTCCCTCTGGATGAATGTCGGAACGGTGGTGTTGGGAACGAAGAGATACTCCGACAAGAGCGTAGAAAAGGATGCTCCGGACTTTCTGCCCAAGAAAACGGACCTCTACTATCGGGTAGTCGCAGTTGGCGCGGGTGTCCGCAGTACACCTGCTTCCGCCGGACCCGTGCAGGCCTACGATAATTGGTTCAACAGTATGAAGATGCCGGAGTTGATCTTCTGCATCGTGTTCCTGATACTGACGGTAAGATTCATCAATATGGCAAAAAGAGGTATCGATCTCTATGTGCGACCTCTGGCAGGTATCGAAGCCATTGACGAAGCCATCGGTCGCGCCACGGAAATGGGCAAACCGATTCTTTACGTGCTGGGCATTGGAACGGCCGGAGACATTGCCACGATCGCCTCATTCACCGTGCTTGGTCGGGTGGCGCGCAAAGTGGCTGAATACCAGACCTCAATGATTGTCCCGTGCTGTGATCCCGTCGTCATGACTATCGCGCAGGAGATTGTGAAAACGGGTTACGCGGACGCCGGAAGACCGGATACGTTCAAGGAAGACTCCGTTTACTATGTCACGAGTCAGCAGTTCCCATATGTCGCCGCTGTTAATGGAACAATACTCCGCGAAAAGCCGGCGACTAACATTTATCTTGGCTATTTCGCCGCCGAATCATTGTTGTTGGCGGAGACCGGCGTCCTTGCGGGTTCGATTCAGATTGCCGGTACCGACCAGGTCTCGCAGTTACCTTTCTTCGTCGTCGCCTGTGACTACACTCTGCTGGGTGAGGAACTGTACGCCGCCAGCGCCTATCTCGGCCGAGAGCCACTGCTTCTGGGAACACTGAAAGCGCAGGATTATCTCAAGGCAATTGTCCTGGTGCTAATGGTTGCTCTTCTTGCTCTCAGGGTAATCACCGGAGCAGATGTTATCAGTAAACCCTTTGACGCGCCCTGGTGGTGAGGAGGTTTGGTATGAAACGACAAATTCCACTGGTTCTGGTGTTCATCTTCGGGGTATTGCTGGCCATTCAGTATTTCATTCCCTCTGAACCGTCGCAAAAGGGATATGAATTCGTTCTCGACTGGATCACAATCATCGGCATTTTCGCCATGGTGCTCGGTATCTGGTCGCAGATTCACGTGGGTTATTATAAGATCAGGCATCGCGCTGAGGATTGGAAGTATAGCGTCGTCACGATGGTCTCCATGTTTGGGATGATATTTCTCGGGTTGTCCCCTTTTGGTGGATTGCAGGGCACGACATTTCGGCTAATATACACCAACATCTTCATCCCAATACAGGCGACCATTTTCGCTCTACTCGCATTCTATATTGCGTCGGCATCCTACCGTGCATTTCGTGCCCGTTCCGCCGTTTCGACGGTGCTGCTTGTGGCCGCTCTCCTGTTGATGCTGCGGGTGATACCGATGGGGCCGCTTGCAGATCCGATCAATAAGATTGGAAGTTGGATGTTGCTGGTGCCAAATCTAGCCGCCAAACGCGCGATCCTTATCGGCGTCGGACTTGGCGGCGTTGCCACTGCCCTCAAGATTGTGCTGGGTATTGAACGTTCCTATTTGGGCAAGGATTGAGAGGAGAATGGCATGACATTGCATGATAGACTATTGGCTCTTGACCGCCGCTGGGTTTTCGGAGTTCTGGCGGTGTTCGTAATTATCCCAGTGTTCCTCAAATTCTCCGTTCCCATAACTCCTGTTAAAGAAGTCAGGGAAATCTACGATTTCGTTGAGGGCTTAAGGCCGGGAGATCATATCCTGCTATCTCTGGATTACGATCCCGGTTCGATGCCGGAACTGCATCCGGTGGCTTATGCCATGCTGGAGCAATGCTTCGTCAAGAAACTCAAGGTTATCACTCTGACTCTGTCGACGACCGGCGCCCAGATGGTTGAAGAAGCCATCAAGGACGTGGCAGATTCCTGCAGGATTTACCATGGATTTACACCCCAGCGCGGGATTGATTACGTTTTCCTTGGCTACAAGCCCTATCCCGGTTTGATCATCCTCGGGATGGGCATGAACTTCCGGATTCCTTTCCCGCAGGACTACTACGGCACTATTCTTGATTCAATCCCGATGATGCGGGGGATCAAGAATTACGACAACGTCAAGGGGGTAATCAACCTGTCCGCCGGCAACGTCTCTGATTACTGGGTTGCCGACGGCAATGCGCGCTATGGCGTCAAGCTGGCGTTGGCGATGACCGGCGTCATGGCCGCGGACTATTATCCCTATTATCAATCGAAGCAGATTTTCGGAATCATCGGCGGCATGAAAGGGGCGGCAGAATATGAGACTCTCTGCAAGAACCCCGGCAAGGCTACGGATGCGATGAGAGCGCAGGTGTTCGCGCATGTCGTGATTATCATCTTCATCATCATCGGAAACGTAGCTTACTTCGTTGGGAGACGCAAGAATGCCCCGACACAGGAGAGTAGATAATGGAACAGACTGCTAGCATGAGCACACAAATTTGGACGACAGTAGGTATATTTCTGACATTCTGCCTGTTCTCGTTTCTATACAAAGACAATCCTTTTTACAAATTCGCCGAGCATTTGGTCGTGGGCGTATCGGTTGGTTATTGGGCGATTCTGCTCTACTATACAAACCTCCGACAGAATCTGCTTGACCATCTCTTCCAGCCGGGGACTTGGACTCCCAAGTTCGACGAACTGTACTATATCATTCCGGCACTTCTCGGCATAGCGATGTGGACGCGATTTTCGAAAAAGTATTCGTGGATAAGCCGCTATCCGCTCGCACTCTTCCTGGGTATATCCAGCGGTATTGCCATTCCAGTTACCATGAAGAACAATGTGCTGTCACAGCTCCGCGGAACCGTGGTTGGACTTGGATTCGACTGGTCTACTTCGGGATTCCTTGGTGTTCCGCAGGGCTTCTGGGACGTTGTTGTCGTTGTTGGTACAATATCATCACTGATCTACTTCTTCTTTTCCAAGGAGCACAAGGGTGCTTGGGGCGGAGCCGCCAAACTGGGAATCTACACCCTGATGATCGGGTTTGGTGCGACTTTTGGATATACAGTGATGGCACGCATATCGTTGCTAATTGGACGAATACAGGCCATTCAAGACTGGTGGAAACTGTTAGGTTGAGCCAGTCGGGCATTCTCGCATTGGTAAGTCATTCTTGGTTAATGACTTAATTGGATCGAAGTTTAGCTATAAAAAAAGTGTGCCTTCTGCAAAAAAACTATTGACACGGTAAGTTGAACGGGTTAAATTAGTTGCAACTGGGAATTCTTGAGAGGTGGCCATAGGTGAGTGGCGCTCTCATTTGGTTGAGTTTTAACCTCTATGCCAGGGAAGGCGGGGATGGCAAAAATCACACTAACCAAGACGCGCCGCAGGCGAAAAGAGGCCCTTTCCCCGGAAGAGGCTAAGCGGCGGCGGCAGGACTACCAGCGCCAATACTACTTGGCGCATCGCGAAAAGGCCAAGGAGTATCAGCGTCAATACAATCTGCTGCACAAGAAGAAACAGCGACTCCCCGGGGCGAAGGGGCGGAATGCGATGGAATTCAAGCGCGATATTATGCGCATGACGTACAACACGCACGACCTCATGCATTCGCCGGCTGAGAAAACCTTGAAAATGCTGCAAAAAATCATCGCCGGCGAGAAGATGTTCACCATG
>CAIYYT010000191.1 GCA_903930455.1 uncultured bacterium
AGAGACGATTTCAGCGTCTCGATCACATAGTCTATCTCCATGTTTTTTTCAACGGCGATCTGGTTGAGCGCCTCGAGAATATCGTATTGCATCACCCGCTCCGACTTCAAAATATTATCTTTCCCTTGACGATATCGCCCAGCGGGCAACGCTCTTCCCCGTCGCCAGTCCTTAGCGTTAACGCCTGATCATCAACTTGCACGATCTCACCCAAGCGCTCACAGTTTCCCTGCGAGTTCTGAATGAACAACCTCACAGTCTCGCCAACTTTCCGTCGGAAATCGGCAGGAGTGACGAGCGGTCGGTCCAATCCCGGGGAGGAGACTTCCAGAGTGTAGCGGCCTTCCAATGGGTCCGACGTGTCCAGCAAGAAGGATACCTGATGCGAAACAGCCGTGCAATCGTCAATTGTGACACCGCCAAGCTTATCAACCAGCACCCTGACCAGCGCGTTCGCTTTTCGCTGCACGAGTTGAAGTTCCACCAACTCGCACCCGTACTCCGTGACCACTGGATCGATAATTGCTGTCAGTCGTTCCTCCATACTCTTCTGATAGGCGCTCTTCATAGTCAAGCCCGCACAAAATGTGACACGAATTAATCGTGTAGTTGATTATGATACGAAATTCCGGTTGGGGGCGCAACTAAAATAATTGACTGACAACACTTTGCGCGACAGCGAGTTCCCTGTCGTCTGCGCCAATCTCGGTATACAGCCACAGGGCAATTCGCGGCCTGCTAGGGCATTTACGGCGTTGTCTTGTCTTTAAGAACGTACTATATTTGCAGCGACAGTGATCGTTGTTGTGCCAAGACCAAGTTGCATTTAGGTTTGCGCTGGATGTCCTTCATTTGCCGGTTTCCTTTCTCCACACAGGCTCAGGCGGAGTCACATGTTTGAGACCAAATACGACTTGGTCGTCGTTGGCTCGGGGCCTGCTGGCGAGCGTGCCGCTATCCAGGCCAGCAAACTGGGCAAGACCGTCGCGATAATTGAACGCAGAAGTGTTGTCGGCGGAGTTTGCGTCCATACCGGTACCCTGCCATCCAAGACCCTCAGAGAGACGTCCGTCTATTACTCCGGCTTGCGGCAGCGATCCTTCTACGGTTTCGATCTCGCGCTCAAGAAGAACGTGACCGTGCAGGAACTGATGCACCGAAAGAATATCGTAGTCGATAACGAGGTCGAGGTGATCCGCAATCAGCTTGCCCGCAATGGTATTCACGTCCATTCCGGCCGTGCCCAGTTTGTCGACAGCAACACTCTCTCGGTCTACTCGGGAAGCGACCTGACCGGAATGATCGGGGCTGAGTATGTCATCCTCGCAGTCGGCACCCGTCCCCACCATCTGCCCGAATTGAAATATGATGGCGTGCGAGTCTTCGACGGTGAATCGATTATTGACCTCAAAAAGGTGCCTGAGACTATGACTATCCTTGGTGGCGGTGTCATAGGGTGCGAGTGGGCCAGCATTTTCTCCAATCTCGATATCAAGACAACCTTGATTGATAAGCGCCGGAAGTTGCTTGGCTTTTTCGACGCCGAATTCGCGGAGATTCTTTTTCGCCGGTTGCGCGAACAAGGTATCGACATGTTACTTGGCCACACCCACCAGCGTATCGATGTTGTCGATGACGGCGTGGATGTTGTTCTCGAAGACGGCCAGACTGTCAAGTCAGAAGTGCTGCTTGTCGCGGCGGGCCGAGATGGCAATACGGACACACTCGGTCTCGAACATATCGGTCTCCAGCCGCAGCCGAACGGCATGCTCGACGTCGATGAAGATTACCGCACATCGGTGCCAAATGTCTTCGCCATCGGCGACGTGATAGGTTTCCCGATGCTGGCGTCAACCGCTATGGACCAAGGTCGACTAGCAGCCTTGGCGGCCTTTACCGGCAGTCATCGGGCACCCGGTCAGAAATACCTGCCGTTTGGCATCTACACAATCCCCGAAGCCTCCTATGTCGGTGAAACCGAAGAAAGCCTCAAACAGGCGGGACATCCCTACGAACGCGGTGTGGCGAATTTCTTCGAATTACCACGCGGACAAATCAACAACGACCATGATGGCGTACTGAAACTGCTGTTTGACCGCAATGACCGCAAGCTGCTTGGTGTGCATATCATCGGCGAGCGTGCGACCGAAATTATCCACATTGGTCAAGCCGTAATGGCCTTCGGCGGAACTATCGACTACTTCGTCGACACGGTCATGAACTACCCCACCATCGCCGAGGCCTATAAAAACGCCGCACTGGATGGATTGAACCGGCTGGGATCGCTGGGAAAACCTCCCGACTCCAACTAAAACAGATAATGCGAAATGCTTACATACGCGCTGTATGACTCGTAGCTGCTGACATACAGATATGTTGCACTACTTTGAGGATATCGCTGATCGCTATACTCGACAGCAAAACTCAAGGTCGTGAGGATCGAAAGTCGGTAAGTCATCCGCAAGGAGACTCCGTATTGGTGACGATCTAAGGATCGCTTTGAGCTTCCACTGCCAGCGCCTTCGGTTGTAGTCAGTTTGTAACTTCCATATGTCAACTGCCCTCTTAGAACCGCACTGGTTCTCGAATTCATGATGTAGGTCAACGTTGCCTCACCGTCGAGCGAAACATAGTCGTCGTAATCAGTTTCTCCACCGAACTTGGACTGCCTGTATGTGTGGAAGTAGTATCGACCGGCTAGATCCGTATCAAACTGCCACTTTAGATCAACAGCTCTATGGCAATCAGCTTGCAACTGCAAATATGGCAATGCAGAATGCTCACTGGCATCCTGCCGCGACACCTCCTCATTGCGCTCGGACGCTATGGTATCTACGACACTCGGATTTTCGATGAGATATCGCGTGTTGACTCTTGTGGTCACATTGAACGATGAATCGTTATTTCTCATGTAATTGTCCGTGATACCGCAACCAATCGACACCTGCCAACCAAAGCGCCGGCTGGTTCTCGGGAAATAGTTCCAAACATCTTGAACGATCAGGGAGGAGGAAAACCCTTGTTTCATTATTCCTTGCTGCTCAAGATAACCAAGAATTGTCTGCATCGATTCTATGAACCGGATTCGATTGTCGATCGCATGCTGAAGAGCGTTCTGGTACACTAAGGCACATAGCTCTTTCATCTGCTGAGTGCTTGGCTCCGCCACTAAAAGCGATCGACTCCTCAGTTCATCTACGATGTAAAGTGACGTTGCGGCATACCAGCCCTCATAGATGTGACCAAACCCGAATGCTGTGTTAACGTCAGCGGAGAAAGTGGTCTGGCAGTTTCTTGATTGGTCGCTATACGATGAAAGCTGCGTTTCCATAGAGAGCGAGTCGTCTGAAGTTCGCTGGGCTTCGTAGAGGATTGCACGCCGGTTTCCCGGTGCATGACTATAGCTCAAACCCAGATGATCGTCGGTCATCACAAAGAAGTCTCTCATGACGTATTTGAGACCGGAAAGAAACGGTCTGGCAGATACCGCATAGCTGTGATAAGAATTATCCGAATTCGAGCGCCTTTCGTAGTACTCCCCCCAATTGTGACTTTCGTCATTATTCTTACTGTAGTTGAGACTCGTTGTCAGGTCCGCGCCGCACCGAAGTCTGAAGGGGACGGTCTCATACCGGTACTCTCCGCTACTGCCGAGATTGAAATAGTGATTGTGGCTGTTCGACTTCCCATCGCCGGATTCCGGTAATACGCCACCCGCCTCATATTCCCTTACCGAAGAATTGCTGCTGTTTTGGTTACTAGAGCTTGCCCCACCGGTGACCTGCAAGCGCAAATCAGTGAACTTCTGCGGAATGTAGTCTGGTATTTTGAATGTGCCTTCGCCTGCCTCTGCCGATCGGGTAGTTGACAAGACAGCCCAAAACAGAAGAACACACAACCCGAATACAAGCGGACGATTCCTGCCCATAGATGACTCCTGACAATAGAAAAGACTCTTACTTAGCGCAAGCAAGAATAAGCGACGTTCCCAGAGTTGTCAAGAGAAAATGGAGAGAATTGGCAGTAGCATTGTGATTGAGCATGAGCCCGAGTCTACTCCACCCACACCTTCGCGACCTTCCAGCTTGTGAGACGTTCGTCATAGCAGAGTTGGAAGAAATTGGATGAGGAATCAACCACGGCAAAATACCGAAGCTTCGATTGGCCAACATCGCTAGCCCAATCACCGGTGATGCAGGTGACTTTGTAGACCTTGCCGCGCCAGCGAAAACGGCATGGTTTCAGCTTGTTGCGCTCAAAAAGAGCAATCACCTCGATGTCATCGTCCAAGTCCTGATACATTTCACACACCCTGCGTCTGGCGAGTGCAAGATGCCCCTGTTTCCTTAGGAGGTCGCGACTAAAGTCGCTCCTACATCCGTACCAAGCATGTTTTGCTACCTGTAGGAGCGACTTTAGTCGCGACACCGCTTTTTGAACGCAGCCGCGTTACATCTTCCGCATCAGGCCGACGACCTTGCCCGCGAGATAGAATCCCGGCGCACTCCGCTCGATAATGATCGGACCGAAGGCATCATTCTCTGGTTGCAACCGAATTCGTTTGCGCTCGGGATAGTAGCGCTTGACCGTGGCTTCATCGCCAATCACGGCCACAACAATGTCGCCCGGATCGGCTGCTGGCTGTTTGCGAACTAGCACAAAGTCGCCATCAAAAATGCCGGCGTTTTTCATGCTTTCACCTTTGACCCGCAACGTGAACAGATCTCCGGAAGGCGCAAATGACCGGTCAACTACAATCCGCTCGCTGATATTCTCCTCCGCCATCAGCGGCATGCCGGCTGCAACCTGACCAACCAACGGAATCATCATCGCCTCGGCGTTTTCTTTGACTAGTTTGATTCCGCGCGCAACCGAGGCTGACTTGGCGATATAACCCTTCTTGGTCAACGCCGTCAGTAGCGATCTAACGCCATTGGTTGAGGAAATACCAAACCTCTGCCCTATTTCGCGGATCGTCGGCGGCTGGCCGTCGCGATTGATGCGTTCTTCGATATAGGAGTAAATCTCTCGCTGCCGTTCCGTAAGGTCCTCGTAAGGAACCATTTCAACCTCCTGTCAGAGCGATTCCTTGCTCTTTAATGATTATACTGCACGTGTGTGCAGTCTGTCAATCATTTTAATCGTTGTTTTGGCAAAAATGTTTAGACACGATTTGCCGATGCTTGTATAAAGGGAGAAATATTCGTAGAGGAATCTGCCCTGAGGCGATGATATCGATGGCGATAACTTCACTAGCTGAAACACGTTACAGGCGCAGCCTTTCTGCCAACAGCATACAGCAACCACGAGAGCATTTGGCCTTTGGTCTGACGGACGATTAGGTTGCCACAGGAGTTGGAGTTGGTTATATTGGCGTCCAGAGGAATGGTGATGCGTCGATTTGTGGTATTGATATTGTCTACTCTACTTGTAACTACTGGTTCACTATGTGCGCAGCAAAAGGGGCCGCGTCTCTTGGTCGTGCAACCGACATTCGATTATGGCTTTGTGCCAGATTCAAGCAAGGTGGCGCATACCTATTGGCTCAACAACATTGGCACCGACTCGCTCAAGGTCTTCAACGTAAAAGTGACGTGCGGCTGCACGAAAGCGTCGATTGACAGGGGTGTGGTTGCAGTGAATGATAGCATGCCGTTGGAAGTCGTTTTCGACAATCTAAACCGACTCAAGAAGCAGACACGTGAGGCAGCCGTTCTTTCCAATGATCCAGCCAGCAGCAAATATGGGGTCTCGTTTAGCTGTTATACTTATGTGACTGGCGAAGCGACCGGTCCCGTTACGATTACCAAAAATAAGCGTTTGCGGCTGACGACATTGGACCAGGGGAAAGACGTCGTGGTTATGATAAAGAACGTCTCTAAGGAGCCTTTGGAGGCAAAGCTGATCGCCTATCCGTCTGAGCTTGTCTCCGTTGAGTTGCCGCACGAAGCGTTGGCCCCCGGAGCTAAAGGTGATATCCTCGTCCGCGTGAAAAGCGAAATCAAGGACAAAAACCAACTCAAGAGCTTCACGTTTGAAATGTCAGACGCGGCGAAATCGCACTATACCATTCCCATTAGAATGTCTGAGCCGATTTCCACGCTCAAGAGACCGAACAAAGGGCGCTAAGCTTGTTGTAGCTTGACTCAAGACTGATTGAATACTAAATTAGGCAAGTGAAACTAGATACCAACTATATGGAGGACAAGTGCGGAACACAATCCTGATTAGTTTGTCCGCCCTACTGCTGATCTCCGTAGTGGTGCTCGGTCAAGAGGTTAAAGGCACCGGCGCTAAACTCTTCATCGATCAGACTTCATTCGACTTCGGGTACGTTCTCGGAGGCGAAGTGGTCAGCCACTCGTTTTTCTTCCTCAGCAAGGGAACGGATTCGCTGAAAATTCTTAAGGTCCAGCCTGGGTGAGGCTGCACCAAAGCTCCACTCAAGAAAGAAGTGGTCGCTGTCGGTGACAGCGCAGAAGTTGAGTTGATCTATTCATCAACCAAAGGTCACGGGGGGCCGTTTAATAAGAGCGCTACAGTAACTTGCAACGACAATGATCGCGGCAATTTCCAACTCGCGCTAAAGGGCAAGAGTTACGAGAACCCTGACTCCCTGACGCCGCTAACGCTATCTGCCGGCGCGGTGACTTGGGATCAGCAGACCAGATCGAAAGAAGCGAAACTGGTCGTCAAGAACGTCTCCAAGAGCGCTTTGAAGATGCATCTTATTAGCCAGCCGTACGGCTATCTGAAGATATCTCTTCCTGATGCGGACATCAAACCGGGCAAGGAGAAAGAGATCAAAGTGAAGATCGATTCGTCGGTGAAAGACGTAGAGTTCAAGAAGTCGTTCACTTTCGAAGTTAACGACTCCACTGGCACTCGCTACACGGTGCCGACGATTCTTGCCAAGCCGGTGATTATGCCACAAATTCAAAGCGCACCAGTCGTCGCGCCGCATGATACGACCACGAAGACGAACAAATAGCGTCCGTCTGGACAGGTGATGATTCTTTGTGAAGGCGCCGCTCGCGAGAGCGGCGCCTTTGATTTGCGGTAAGGCTCAACAGTGTTATCTATTTGCCCCTCGTTCGTCGGCGGGATTCTGATTGTGCAATCTACGAAGATGAATGCTCGCTGTTACCTGCGGAATCTGCCGAAGAAGTCGCGGTAGGCAGTGCGCAGAGTTGCTTCCGAAATCTCAAAGCCGCTGTTGTGCGATCCTTCGATCTCGACGAACGACTTCTCCCCTATCGCCGCATCGAATAGTCTTCTTCCAAGCTCGAATGGTATCACTTCATCATCACGACTGTGAATTACGAGCACCGGCTTGTCCAACGACCGCAGGATCTCCTCCGAATCATGACGCTCACGTAACAGGAACGAAATCGGCAGATACGGGAAGCCCATCTTGCCAACATCAACCATACGGTTAAACGTTGACTCAAGAATGATTCCGTCGACGGGGTAAAGCATCGCGAACTTGGCTGCAAACGCTCCCCCGAGAGAGCGTCCCAGTACTATCGTTTTCGCCCCCGAAGGTAACGAGCGGGACAGATACTCGGAAAACGTCTTGAGGTCAGTAGTAATTCCGCCCTCTGACGGCGTTCCCGTGCAGTTGGTATAGCCCCGATATTCGAAAGCATAGACGTTGACGCCGAGTTCATGCAGCAGTTTATACGTGCCAGTCGAGTTCGAAATGTTTTCTGCGTTGCCGTGGAAATAAACGACATTGACAAGCGACAATCCGGCGGGAATGGACCAGACCACGAACTCCACTCCATCGGGCGATTGCAGCCTGAGTTCGTGATACTCCAGACCAATGGCTGCGGGAGTCGTCAGTATCTGTCGGTATGGGTGGTAGATCAGTTGCCGCTGCATCACGAACGCCGCGATGCAGACCACCAAATAGACGCCGGCGACTATTACAATAACGGGCAGCAAGAACGTCTTCACCTTTCTCACAGCTACTCGATATTCGGTCTTGCTGTTGTTAGACGACAACTCATGCGGCCAAACGCAAGTAGATAAGCAACGCCGGCGCAGCAAAGACCAGCGAGTCAAAACGATCCAGGATACCGCCATGACCCGGGATCAAGTTTGATGAATCCTTGACCGAGGCTTCGCGTTTGAAGATCGATTCCACCAGATCGCCGAGTTGCCCGAAAAACGCGATCACCAACGCGGGCGGGATCAACTTGATGAAGCCGACATCGGGCAGGAAAACGAAGTTGAAAATTCCCGCTGTCAGGATGCCGCCGCCAAAACCGCCGATGAACCCGACGACGGTCTTTTTCGGGCTTATTGCCGGAGACAGTTTCTTCTTCCCCCACTGCCAGCCGAAGTAGTAGGCAGTCGTATCGATAATCCAGATAGAAGCAAACAGGAACGTTACCCATCCAGCAGCCTGCTTGGGATCAACCGCGGCGCCGCTGCGAATCAAAATCAAGCTCGTAAAACCGACCGTCAGGTAAAGCATCGCAAACGCAGCCAAGGCCATTGATCGGCCAATATCGCCAAGCTGACGCGTAAATACATGAGGTAGCGAAACCAAGAAGATGAGCGCTATGACCGATTCGACAAGAAAACGGCTTTGCAGATACTGAACCGAGATCGCAGGGAAAGCTGCCAGCAAGATCAGCAGCAACTTCTGCCAGAGGTGCAGACTGATGCCGGTCAGAGTGAAGAATTCCCAGAGCGATAGGACGATCAGCACTTCAACGAGAACCAGAAAGACAATGCCGCCGACATGAAAGACATACAGAAACAGCGGGATAAACACCGCCGCAACCAGCAGTCTTAAAGCCAGATTGCGGGAGATCATAGCTTGCCGAACCGCCGTTCTCTCTTCTGATATTCCAGGATAATTTCGAGGAACTCCTTCTGGCCGAAATCAGGCCAAAATGTGTTCGTAACGTAGAGTTCCGTATAAGACGTCTGCCAAAGGAGAAAATTCGATAGGCGGAATTCGCCGGAAGTCCTGATCAGCAGGTCAGGGTCAGGCAATGGATGAGTGAAGAGATACTCCGCGAATTTTCCTTCATCCAAATCGCTCAGCTTGATCCGATTCGCTTTGTACTCCCGCGCAATCCGTTTGACCGCCTCGAGGATCTCCATTCTGCCGGAGTAGTTCAGCGCCAAATTGAGTACCAGACCGGTGTTTTTTGAGGTTCGCGCGATCGCGTGCAGCAGTGCTTTCCGACGAACAAATGGCAACTGCTCAATTTGCCCGGTGGCAATTAGTCTGACATTGTTCCTGATCAGGTCGCTGAGTTGCGACCTCGCGGTGTCGTTAAGTAGTTTGAAAAGGAAGTCTATTTCTGATTTGGGGCGTTTCCAGTTTTCGAGACTGAAGGTATACAAGGTGAGATACTTGATGTGGATCTGGCCGCAAATTTCGACGATAGACCGTACGGCATCGACGCCGGCGCGATGCCCGGCAGAGCGATCAAGTCCCCGCTTCTCGGCCCAGCGCCCGTTACCATCCATAATGATGGCAACATGAACCGGCAACTTCTCGGGAGAAATCCTCTCCGCCAGCGCCGAGACTTCCGCACTGAGCTTCTCGCTCAGACTGCCATCACCTCAGCTTCTTTGGCTTCGGCCACGCTATCGGTTTCTTCGATGTACTTGTTGGTCAGATCTTGAATCTTGGTCTCACCATCAGCCAGTTCATCCTCGGAGATTTTCTTGTCTTTTTCTTCCTTCTTTAGGTGCTCGATACCGTCGCGACGGATATTGCGGACAGCGATCTTATTCTCCTCCGCCATTTTCTTGACGACCTTCACCAAGTCCTTGCGCCGTTCCTCGGAGAGAGCCGGCACCGGAATCCGCACTACTTGCGCATCCGGCTGCGGATTCAGGCCGAGGTTCGACTTCTGAATAGCCTTGACTATTTCACCGATCAGCGGCTTTTCCCACGGCTGGACGACGATCAGTTGCGCCTCAGGTGTTGATATCGAACTAACCTGCTTAAGAGGGGTCGGCGTGCCATAGTAGTCGACCTTGATGTCATCGAGCATTTGCACATTTGCCTTGCCGGAGCGCACCGTGGAATAATGATGCTTCAGTGCCGCAATTGACTTCTTCATCTTATTCTCAGCATCAGTCAAAATCTGTTTTACCATGGAAAATTCTCCCGATTAGATGGTCACCAGTGTACCTATCCGTTCTCCCATAACGACTTTATAGAGATTTCCCGGAACGGTCAACTTAAAAACGATTAACGGAAGTTTGTTCTCACGACAGAGAGTAAAAGCTGTGCTATCCATAACCTTCAAGTCTCTACGCAACGCTTCGTCGTATGTGATTGTCGCAAAACGCGTTGCAGTTGAGTTGACCATTGGGTCCAAGTCGTAGATCCCATCCACTTTGGTGGCTTTGAGAACCGCGTCCGCTTCCGTCTCAATGCCACGCAACACTGCCGCCGTATCGGTCGTGAAATACGGATTGCCCGTACCAGCGGCCATAATTACCACCCTGCCTTTTTCCATGTGCCGCATCGCCCGCCGGCGAATGTACACTTCGGCAACAGCCTCGATGCGAATGGCACTCAGCACGCGGGTGTACATGCCGTGCTTTTCCAAAGCTGCCTGCAACGCCAGCGCGTTGATCACTGTTGCAAGCATGCCCATATAGTCGCCGGTGGCTCGGCCGATTCCCACAGAGGTGCCGGCGACCCCACGATGAAAGTTGCCACCACCAACCACGAGGCCGACCTCGACGCCTATCTTCCTGACGGCCTCGATCTCGGCAGCCACAAATTCTAGTTGGGAGGGATCGATGCCGAAACCGCGATCCCCTGCTAGTTGTTCGCCCGATATTTTTAGCAGAATCCGTTTATAGGTTGGGACGTCTGACATCTCATTCACCGAGACGGAAACGGACAAAGCGGCGAATAGACATGTTCTCGCCAATCTTAGCGATCGTCTCGTTGATCAGGTCATTGATTGTCTTGTCCGGATCCTTGACATACGCCTGTTCCATCAAACAAACTTCGGCGTAGTACTTATCGATCTTTCCATCCACTATCTTATCGACTATCTTTTCCGGCTTGCCTTCGTTGAGCGCTTGCGTTCTGTATATCTCTTGCTCGGCGACAATCTGCTCCTGCGGTAGTTCTTCGCGTCTTACCACGAGCGGATTGGCGGCGGCAACGTGCATGGCCAGATTTCTGGCCAATTCCCTGTATTGATCCGTACGCGCCACAAAATCGGTTTCGCAATTGATCTCGACCAATACTGCCAGCTTGTCGCCCGGGTGAACGTAACAACCGATGACGCCCTCTTTTGTTGCCCGTCCTGCCTTGGTGGCAGCCTTGCTGATACCCTTCTCCCGCAGGATTGTCATTGCCTTTTCCATATCGCCACCGGCTTCCACAAGCGCCTTCTTGCAGTCCATCATACCGGCGCCGGAGCGTTCGCGTAACTGTTTTACCATATCTGCACTAATTGACATCGTTTGATTACCTTTCTGCTGTCCTGGGAACCGCGTCTACCACTTTCGGGACGACGCCTTCGGAATCATCATCAGCCTTCGCCAGCGCACCCTCTCTGTCGAGCACTAGCGAACGTGCATCAATGGCGCTGTCAACTACCTGTCGGGTGATGACACGAATCGACTTGATCGCATCGTCGTTGCCCGCGATCGGGAAATCGATTGGGTCGGGATCAGAATTCGTGTCGACTATCCCGATGATGGGGATGCCGAGCTTCTTGGCCTCCGCCACCGCAATCCGCTCCTTCTTGCAATCCACTATGAACAGCAATCCCGGCAGACGGTTCATCTCTCTGATACCGCCAAGCACTTTGTCGAGTTTATCTTTCTCCTTGGTCAGACCGGCAATCTCTTTCTTTGTCAGCTTCTCGAAAGTGCCGTCTTCCTGCATCCGCTCGATGTCTTTTAGACGCTTGATGCTCTTGCGAATCGTTGGGAAGTTGGTCATCATGCCACCAAGCCATCGTTCGGTAACGTGGAACTGTTGGCAGCGAACCGCCTCGGATTTGATCACATCCTGAGCCTGTTTCTTGGTGCCGACGAACAAAATCGGCTGATTCTTAGAGATGACTTCGCGCGCCTTCTGACAAGCCGTCTTGAGTGAAGTCAGAGTCTTGTTAAGGTCGATGATGTAAACGCCGTTTTTTTCCGCAAAGATAAAGCGCTTCATCTTGGGATTCCAGCGCCTTGTCTGGTGCCCAAAATGCACGCCCGCCTCGAGGAGGTCGCGAATTGTGATTTCGGTCATGAAATGACTCCTGAAGTGTGGTTAATCCGCCACCCGGTTCATCTCCATCTGACAGGACAAGTCGAAACCTGACCACCTGCCCGGATCCCCGGATGTGTGTCGTTGTTTATGGTTCATTCGCTGTCAGTCAGCATGTGGCGAACTGACGACGATGATTTTCCCTCAAATTGACCTTGGCAGAAGAATTCATCTGCCAAGCATCGCAGCCTTATCTCTTCGAGAACTGGAACCGCTTGCGTGCCTTGACCATGCCGTACTTTTTGCGTTCCACCATCCGCGAATCGCGAGTCAACATGCCGGCAGCTTTAAGCAGCTTGCGCAATTCCGGATTGAACGTAATGATCGCTCGCGCTATTGCAAGGCGAATCGCGCCCGCCTGTCCCGACAGACCGCCACCATGCGCCTTGCAAACGATATCGAATTTGCCTTCCAAGTTGGCAACTCGGTAAGGCTCAGTGGCAATCGCCACCAGTGATGCGCGAGTCAAATAAGGCAAGAGTTCTTTGCCGTTGACCGTCCACTTGCCGCTTCCGGCAGTAAGCCAGAGACTGACGACGGCATTCTTGCGCATTCCGCGTGTGTGAATCTTCTCTTGTGCCATCAACTACCTTTCATATCGACACCACCGGAGTGCACAATCTCCCCCGCGCTGGTGTCAAACAAAATACTACTATTTCAGTTCCAGTGCTTCGGGCTTCTGCGCTGCATGGGGATGCACGCTGCCGCCATAGACCTTCAGCTTGGTAAGCATCTGACGCCCCAGCGGACCTTTGGGAAGCATGCCCCAAACCGCATCACGAAAAACCTCTGACGGATTCAGCTTGACCGCCTTGGCAAATGTGATCTGGCGGTGACCACCCGGATACAACGTGTTCCAGTGATAGGTCTTGATCGATTCCTTCTTGGGCGTCGACAACCGCACTTTGGCGGCGTTAACTACTACCACGAAGTCGCCGAAATCCAAAAACGGCGTATATTCTGGTTTGGTCTTTCCCATCAAGATGCGGGCGACTTTGGCCGCCTGCCGACCAAGAATCTTGCCGCTGACATCGACAACGTACCACTTCTGTTCGACGCTGCCAATTTTCGGTATTACTGTTTTCACTCACTACTCCTCAAAAGGCATTCCTATAGAAACTGAGAAAGATACGAACAAACAACCCATTGTCAAGAACTTCGGAGCATTATTTTTAGACGTCAGGCAGGGTAGGGCGACCGTTTTCCGGCCTCAAACGCCTTGCACCGCAGCCGTTTGCTATCTGGCTGATGACTCCCCCTAGCCGTCTACCTGCATATTGGGAAGCTCCCGCATGATCTTCTTCAACTCATCCGGAGTGAAGTCGCTCCCGTGCATTCGCAGAAAGAACTGAGCACGGACTTGTGCCTCACTGGCATTTGCATCCGTATCCCCGCGATCACTAGCGTTTTCGCCGTGTCATACATGCGGCACGCCATCATCAGGCGTTCGCCTGAGATAGAGACATAATCATTGCATCGTAGATTTGCTTGGCAATTGCAGACGTATCATCCATCAATGTCACTCCGCTCAGGCACCGCATGTCGTGAACCGTCAGTTCGATTGGGAAACGATACTGCGAGTGATTGTATCATGTCAAGCCCTCGATTGATGGGTGTTCGCGACTCGCACAAACGGATTCAGATGAAACAGACTCGATGCTCCAGCTAGAAAAATGAAAAGTGGTGTGAAAATAACGTACTTGAATAGAGATGTCATAATGAGTTGTAAAGAATATGTGAGATGGATTGATAGGTTGAAGTTCATTACGAATACTCCTTTCCAAGCAAGAGCATCTGCGTTCGACAGAAGCATCGAGTCTGTCTCACTGTTGCTTTACAGGGGCGGACGCTATCTCCGCCCCTGAATACAGTAGGTATGTTTGACGTCCTACTTCACTACTTCATAATCCGCATCAACAGCTTGACCCTTGTCAGTGGCTTGTGGATTGCCAGCGGATTCTTGCGAATCAGCTTGCTCGTACTGCGGTCCGGGCTGCTGATGCTGCTCACCCGATTGCGCCGATGACTGGCGATAGATCTCCTCTGCCGCCTTGTGCAGCAAGCTCTGCAAGCGATCGGTCTCCGATTTCATCGCGGACACATCCGTGCCGCGCGTCAGCTCCTTGATCCGATCAATTGACTTCTGCAAATCAGCTTTGGTCGATCCATCGATCTTATCGCCGCTTTCACGCAGAAGCTTCTCCGCCTCGAACCCCATCTGATCGGCATGGTTCTTAACTTCGACGTCCTCCTTACGCCTGCGGTCGGCTTCGGAATTGATTTCCGAATCCCGCACCATCTTCTCGATCTCCTGCTTGGAGAGACCCGACGATGCTTCGATCCGGATCCGCTGCTCTTTTCCCGTACCAAGATCACGTGCCTGCACATTCAGAATACCGTTAGCGTCGATATCAAATGTCACTTCGACCTGCGGAAGTCCGCGTGGCGCCGGCGGAAGACCGTCAAGATGGAACCTGCCGATCGTGCGATTATCAATCGCCATTGGCCGTTCACCTTGCAGGACATGAATCTCCACCGACGTTTGATTGTCCGCTGCCGTCGAGAAGACTTGCGCCTTCTTGGTCGGGATGGTCGTGTTGCGTTCAATCAGCTTGGTGAACACTCCGCCGAGCGTCTCGATACCGAGCGACAGCGGCGTCACATCGAGGAGCAGCACGTCTTTGACAGCGCCAGTCAACACACCACCCTGAATTGCGGCGCCGACAGCAACAACCTCATCCGGGTTGACGCCTTTGTGCGCCTCACGCCCAAAGAACCTCTCCACTTCCTCGACCACTTTCGGCATACGTGTCATGCCACCAACCAACACGACTTCGCCGATGTCGTTGTTCGACACCTTGGCATCTGCCATGGCCTTGCGGCAAGGCTCCATTGCACGCTGAATCAAGTCATGCACCATGCCCTCGTATTTCGAGCGTGTGAGCGCCAAATTCAAATGTCGTGGTCCGCAGGCGTCCGCGGTGATGAATGGCAGATTGATAGTCGTCTCTTTCGTTGACGACAGCTCAATCTTGGCCTTCTCAGCCGCTTCCTTCAAACGTTGCAACGCCATGGGATCGCGTGACAGATCGATACCATCTGACTTCTTGAATTCATCCACCAGCCAGTCAATGATGCGTTTGTCAAAATCGTCACCACCGAGGTGTGTGTCACCATTGGTCGAGAGCACTTCAAACACGCCCTCGCCAATTTCCAAAATCGAGACATCGAACGTACCGCCGCCGAGATCGAACACTACGATCTTCTGGTTGGCCTTCTTGTCAAGACCATATGCCAACGAGGCCGCCGTCGGCTCGTTGATGATACGCATCACTTCAAGTCCGGCAATTTTGCCGGCATCCTTGGTTGCCTGACGCTGGGCATCGTTGAAATACGCCGGCACCGTAATGACCGCCTTCGTGACTTTCTGACCCAGAAAATCCTCGGCCGCTTGCTTCATCTTGCCCAAAATCAGCGCCGAGATCTCCTGCGGTGAATAATCCTTGCCGTCGATTTCGATAACGGCTAAATCGTTTTTCCCACGTTTGACCTTGTACGGGAAGTTCTTGATCTCCTCGGTGACTTCGTCATAACGCCTTCCCATAAAGCGCTTGATCGAGAAGATCGTGTTCAGCGGATTGGTAATCGCCTGCCGTTTGGCAATCTGGCCGACAAGTCGTTCACCGGTTTTGGTGAAGCCGACGACTGACGACGTGGTGCGAGCACCTTCCGCGTTGGGAATTACTACCGGCTCGGACCCTTCCATCACCGACACACAGGAATTGGTCGTGCCGAGGTCGATACCGATGATCTTTTCTGACATATTAATCACACTCCTTCATTCTGCTTAAACAAAGCCCGTCCGCATGAGCGAACGGGCCTGTGTCTTCGTTACTTTTCGCGATCGAGTCTCCGACCAGCTCATGTTGGTCTAACTCACTTTGATCTCGATCTCTTTCGCTTTCACTTCATCCGCCTTTGGCAACGTGATCTCCAGAACTCCGTTTTTGAAACTCGCGCTGATCTTCTCGGAATCAACGTCCTTTGGAACGGAAAGCGATCTGGTGAAGCTGCCGTATGCTCGTTCGACGCGATGGAAATTCTTCTCATCAACGCTCGACTCGTGCTTCCGCTCACCGGAAACAACCAACGTGTTATCCTCAAACTTCACTTTGACGTTGTCTTTCTCGACACCCGGCAGATCAAGTTGCACAATAAATGCGTTGTCGTTTTCGTGCACGTCGGCACGGGGAACCCAATCCATCTCGCTTTCAACCGTCGGACGCCCGGTAAGCATCTCGTCAAACATACGATCAATGTTGCAGGCCATCGCGCCAAACGGGACTCTCGGTTTGCTTACTGTGAGATACATAATTATCTTCTCCTTCTTGACTTTGTGGTCACTATCCTAATCTCATTTCTTTCACTCTATTTCCGCCTTTACCTCATCACATCCGAGAGCCATAGTAACAAACATCGTGCCAAATGTGTGGCCATACAGGTAAGTCGCTGCATGACAGCATATTAACGGATTCTGGGAAGATGAAAGGATCAGGGAGCAACTGTCAGAATGGCAGCGGATACGCCATTACAGCAGTGTAGCTGCCAGAATGTCAGGGCTTTGTGGCAGGATTTCCTGTGGAGCCAAAGCAGTAGAGCATCCGCGATCTTGTAACCACGAAGAGGCTGCCGCCGATAACGCTCGGCGACGCCACAACTGATCCCTTCACGCGAGTGGCCTTGAGAAGATTGCCATTATAATCCAACTGATAGACTCCACCGGCGCTGTTGCATACGACGAACGAAGCTGCTGTCGCCAACGGTGAAGATTGAATAATGCCGTCGGTTTCATATGACCATTGGATGGCGCCTGACTGGGGATCAAGACAGTAAACCGACATGTCATCCGAACCAAACAGCAGTCTGCCGTCAGTCAAGACCGGTGTTGTGTGAACTGAGCCAAGAGTCGTAAAGCTCCAGATCAGCTTGCCGGTGGAGAAATCCAGCGCATACAGAATGCCGTCACCGGACGGACAGTAGAGGTACTTGCCAATTACTGGTCTGGCGTAAATCGCCCCCCCGGCCTTGAATGACCAGAGCTTCTTGCCAGTTGACTTTTCAAGGCAGATGACTTGTCCGCGATCAGTCCCGAAGTATACATGTGTGCTATCGACAGTCGGCGAGCAGTAGATCTGATCGCGGCTTTCATACGTCCAAACAGAGTCACCCTTCAGCCGGTCGAGGCGGGATAGTTTGCCAACTCGCGATGAAAGAAAAATGCCATCCTCGTCGATGACAGGGGCTCCCGGTGAGTCGGTGATCTTTCTGGTAAAGACCGTTTTGCCTTTTGCAAGGTTGAAACAGGTCAAACGATCACCCCCCGCCTCCTCGACAAAATAGAGCAACTCGCCCGCGATCGCGGCAGCCGAACCGAGGGATGATTCCGTTTGGAGAGACGTGATTTCCTTTCCAGTGCCCGGATTTAGGAGATAGACCCGCTCATTGTATGTGGGAACAACAATGAACCTATCACAGCCGACGACCTGCGCATTCAGCCCGCCATTGAGCTTGCGGCTGTACAATAGCGTATCGAATACTTTCGTTTCTCCGACAAGTGACAAGTTGGCATCCGGTGGGATTGCATAGTATGCGGATGGGTGCGGAACCAAGTCTGGACGCGGTATTCTCTTGAAGGGCACGGAGCAGCCAGCGACGAGCAGAGTCATGACCAACAAGCTGCAGCAAAGCCAGTTTCGGTTTCCCATGATCAGAAATTCCACCCGAAGAAGAAGTCAAACACAAGGCCCTGGCCGAACTTGCGGAAGTCGGTCTTCTTCACCAAATCAAATCGCAATACGGCGATGTACCCCAGTGATACCCGAGCGCCGGCGCCCATTGCGCCGTAGAATCGGTCAAACTCGGTGTTCCAGCCGCTGCCGGCATCAAAGAACAGCGCACCCCTGATCGCCTGAAATCCAATTCTCCCAAACGGGAAACCGACAAAGAGGTCATCGATCAAGGGAAAGCGAAGTTCATTGGAAAGCAACAGGACTTTGCGCGCATAGAACGCTTTACGATCATAACCGCGCAAAGACCAACTACCACCCAGATAGATACGTTGCGGTTCCTGGCCGGCGGACACGAACCCAAACGCCCGAGTGGCGAAGGCCGAATACTTGCGGATCCGCAAATAGTTCCGCAAATCAACGAATGCCAGTCGGTTGAAGATTCTGCCTGAATAGAAGTCAGTTGTCAGACCCACTGTTGCGTTGAGGCGAACTCCATCGATTGGCCCGGAGACGTCCCACAAAGAATTGTCGTGTACTAGCGAGACGTAGTTTGTTGAGAGAATTGCATGACGCTTGGTATCAAATTGTTCCTGTTTCTTGAAAGAATGGCGCACAAATGCCGAAGTTTCAACGCGCGTGAATTTGGACAGTGGATACGACACCAATCCTTCCGCACCCGTCTGTCGCTCAGAGACATATCCCTCAAAGTCGTCATAGTGTTCATCATACAGATGAAATACGCCGATGCCGTAGTTTAGGCGTCGCGTCTTGTTGATGTATGTAACCCCGACGCTAAACGACTTCAGCAGATCATCCTTGGTTGTAGCCGAATTGGAGATGAGTAGGTAATAGAGTTGGTTGCCGAGCATATCTGAAAAAACGGTTTGAAAACCGCCCATCGAGCCGTATACGGCGTCATAGGCAATCGCCGACTGGGCAATGTCAATGGAGAATTCGTTCTTGTAAGCCATAACGCCCTCTTCGAGCTTGCCCGACAAATGCTCCGGATTCCAAGTGGAGAACGTCGGTGGCGTGGCAGCAATCGATTGGAATGTCGTGCTGTCATAAGGCTGCATGAAAATTCCGAACCCGAAGTCCTCATAGGCGCTGAACACGAGTTTGTCGCGGCTGACCACCGGATCGAAAGCACCGGTGGCGAAATCGGTCAGCTGAAATACGCGACCGTTGACGTCAATAAGATAGACATTGGATGCTCCGGACCGATCAGAACTGAACAATAGATTCGGGCCGACATACTGGGGCGACCGATCGTTGAAGCGACCATAGGTGAGTGGCGTGATCGTGCTGTCAGGCAACGCCAATCGAAACAGGTTCATATAGCCTTCATAGCCAAAGCTGCCGCGGTCCGATGAAAACACAATGCTTCCGTCAGAGGCGATGACCGGCTCAGCGTCAAGATAAATGTCATTCGTGAGACGGCGCAGTGTTGTATCAATCAGCGAATATGCATAGATGTCATAGATGCCATCCTCGGTGGCTCCCGAGAAAACAATCGTATTGCCGTCTGGCGACCAGGATGGTGATGAAAGCTGATAAAGCTGAGGAAACTCGTAAGTGGCGCAGATCTCGCCGCTGGTAACATCATATATGTAGAGCACATCTCGTTCGTAACGCTTCGAGACAAATACAATACGACCTTCAGGGGAAGCGCCGATCCGTGTCTGCAAGAGATATAGTGATTCAAACGCCGACGAACGTTCGCCCTTGACGAGTGTCACCTCCTCCTTGAGAGATGGCGATCGCATATAGATGCCCGAATAACCCAGTTTGTTGGCCTTGTAAACGATCCAATCGTCGGCACCACGGTAGGTGATAGGAAGCGCCACCGGTTTTACGGCAAATTCTCTCTCAGCGAGCGGCTTGGTCACACGCGTCGGCAGATCCGACTTCTCCAGTTTTGGGAACACCCGCTTCTTGAGATCATAAACCCATTCCTTGCTAACGTCCTCAAGACTCTTGCCAACAGTCATCTTGAAAAGAGAGGCGAAACCCTTTGCTTTCCACCAATCTTCGAATAGCATCTCAATCTTGTCTTCGCCGTAGTGTTCAACCAAGAAGCGGCAAAATGACTCGCCGTACTTGTACATGAAAAAAGTGCCCGAGAGGTCTTCCAGTTCGTCGATGTCCCTTATGTTTCCCGATAGCACCATGTCAGCCAGGATCATCTCTGCTTCAGGGCTCCATTCGCCTGACCAGAGCTCAGCCAGTCCCTCCGTAAACCAGAGTGGCGGTCCGTAGTAGCTCATCTTCCGATGCTCAGATATGTTCGCGAGTATCTTGTCGTACATGAACGAGTGCACTAGCTCATGTCTCACAACGCGCCGGAAATCGCCGACAGAGCCATTGAACGGAACTACCATGCGACCCTTATAGAATTCGGTGAAGCCGGCGACATTCTCCGGTAACAGCGACG
>CAIYYT010000192.1 GCA_903930455.1 uncultured bacterium
CTCAGGCATTGTCCTCCTTGCACAACTATCTCACGAGATAGTGCATCCCGAGCGGGTCGGATACGCCCCGCACTTATCATGCGATCAAACACTGGAGAAGACCTGACAGGATGCCTGGGATTGCCCTTCCTTTTGGCAGATTCTCTTGTCGGTCTGACCTGTTGAACGTTTCGGCTGTATCGCCCACTTCTTGATCTGACTTCCGAAAGAAATCGCGAACTGTGCAATAATTGGCACGGTCATCCGTTCGTGGTTTCTTGGCGTCTTGCCCCCTCGCTCAAGAATCCAACTCAACAGGAGGCAACGGTCTATCCATCGACCTAGCAACCGGAAGATAATGGAGAAGCAATCGGATAGTGGTGCGTTGTGAGACGATTCGGCGCAAGTGCAAGGCTGACGGCCAAACGCCGGGAAGCCTTGGTAGCATCGGTCCGTACGCGGTGTACTCAGTGACATCCCATCCTGTATTCTGGCGAATTGTCGAAGAGTTCTGCATAAAGGAAAGCGGTTCCACATCCGAAGTATTACAAGTAGGTTGAGACCAGAGATCATATCTGGAAAAAGGCGGGCTATGAAAGACTACGCGCTCCTTAAAAGCGTTGTCGGCGCTATTTTCTGCGATGTTGGAGTTGCGAATGGAACCGTGTTGGAGATTGGGCACACTGCACTCCAGCGGAAGGTCAAGAAGTATAGCATTGCCAAAGAATAACCGGTGTCCGGAGTTGTGAATCCAACAAGAGGGAATTGCCATGTCCACCGCGACTAAGGCTAAACTCGTCAGCTTGATAAGTGAGCTGGCAGATCAAAAACGCTCTCTTATTGGAGGAGAGGAAATGATTGAGCGCCAGCCGCCCTGGAGGAGATTGAGAAGGACAGGGGGGTTCTTTGCGATAGCCGTTCGTTGGATGTGTGCCTCAATTAGTCCTGGAAAAAGGGTTTCAATTCGAAGGGGGCCAGGTCTTGGATGGCTAACTCTGAGATATCATCACCTGTCCGAGGGGTCTTAGGCATGAATAGAAGACATCTGTTCTATTCATTACCGATGATTCTTCTGTTGATGGTCGTTGTTGTTGGCTGGTTTGCCACGGACTATCTTGGCAATAAGGCTCGACAGGAAATCATCGAAGAAAGCAGATCTTCGGTATCAATCTTGTCCATCTCTCTATCTACTACATTAAGCAAAAATGAGGAAGCCGTTAAGTCCTTGGCCGGTTCGCCTTGGATCGCACCCGCACTGCTGTCTAAAGGGGAACGTGATATCGAACAGGCCAACAGCGCGCTGGACAGATACGGTTCCGCCTTCACCGCCATCTCCTACCTGATGGACGCCGATGGCGTGACGGTTGCATCCTCCAACCGTAAAGATCCGGACAGCTTTGTAGGGAAATCCTACGGCTTTCGTCCTTACTTTCAGGAAGCGGCCAAGGGTCAACCCGGCCGCTATTTTGGGCTGGGCGTCACTTCCGGAAAGAGGGGCTTCTATGCAAGCTACCCTGTTCAGAATGATTTAGGTGAAGTGGTTGGTGTGGTGGCGATGAAAAAGGAAATTGACGATATTGCGCCCTATTTCCGCAATTATCCGTATTGCTTCTTCATCAGCCCTGACGGCGTTATTTTCCTTTCCGGCACACCGGCAATGGTTGGAAAAAGCCTTTGGCCGCTGGACAAAGCAGTGCGGGAAACGTTGCTTGCCTCCAAGCAATTCGGCAATAACCTCTCTGAAGCCGTTATCAAAAAGGAAACTACAGACGGTGCGGAGGTCGCTTTAGAAGGAAATGACTATTATGTCACCATGAAGGTCGTTGACAGTGACGGATGGTCGATTGTGCTTCTGGCCCCGACAGATCGGATCGGGGTCTACCGATTGATCGGCATTCTGGTAACGGTCCTTGTGGGCTCATTAATTATAGTGTTCTCACGTATCATCTATGTCACAAGCCGATCTGAAAAGGCGTTGCAAAAAAGCGAGCGCAAATTCCGACTCCTTTTCGAGTCCATGACCACCGGCTTTGCCCTCCACGAGATTCTCCGGGATGCCAACGGCAAGCCTGTTGATTATCGTTTTCTGCAGGTGAATCCGGCATTCGAGGTTCTCACCGGGTTGATAGCTGAAGACATAATCGGCAAGACCGCGCTCGAAGTTATGCCCGTCTTAGAATCGTCCTGGATTGAACGATACGCAAAAGTAGCCACGACCGGAGAGTCGATCCAGTTCGAGAACTACACCCAGTCTTTGGACCGGCACTATCAGGTGACCGCCTATAGTCCCGAAGCTGAACGTTTCGCAACCATCATCGAAAACATCACCGACCGCAAGCACGTCGAGAAGGCTCTGCAAGCAAAGACGTCCTTACTCGAAGCGCAAACGAACGCGACTATCGACGGGATACTAATCGTTGACGAAAGTCAGAAAAGAGTCCTGACTAACCAGCGAATCGTTGAGCTGTTTAATGCTCCCCCGCACATAATGTCTGATGAGGATGATGCTGCTTTGCTGCAGCATGTAGTGAGCTTAACTAAGCACCCCGAGAACTTCCTTGAAAAGGTTATGTATCTCTATGATCACGTAACCGAGACCAGCCATGATGAAGTTGAATTCAAGAGCGGGATGGTTTTGGACAGGTATTCTGCGCCCGTTCTGGGCAAGGATGGAGAATACTACGGAAGAATCTGGAGGTTTCGCGACATCACCGACCGCAAGCGGGCGGAGGAAGCCCTGCGTGAGAGCGAGGAGAAGTTCTCCAAGGCCTTTCAGAACGCATCGTATGCCATCAACATCACGCGCGCGGAAGACGGCACGTTCGTCGAGGTCAACGACGCCTTTACCACAATGACGGCGTTCACGCGGGAAGAAGCCCTCGCAAACTCGGCAATCGGGCTGAAGCTGTGGGTCAATGAAGGCGATCGACAGCACGCGGTGGCCGAACTTCGCGCAGGCCGTGCCGTAACTGATCAGGAGTACCAGTTCCGGACGAAGAGCGGTAAGATTATCATCGGCTTGTTCTCCGCTCAGGCGATCCAACTGAGCCATGGACGCTGCATTCTATCCAGTATCGGTGACATCACCGAGCAAAAAGTGGCTCAGGAAGCGCTGCGCGAGAGCCGAGAACAGTACCGCGTTCTAATTGAAAGCCAAGGTGAAGGCGTCGGTATCGTTGACCTGAATGAAGTCTTCCAGTTTGCAAATCCAGCCGCGCACCAGACTTTCGGTGTGCAGACCGGCGAACTCGTCGGACGAAATCTCAACGAGTTTGTTTCGCCGGAGGACTGGCGGGCCACTCAAGATCATACCCGAGAACGCCAGAATGGACTCAAGTCAACATACGAACTGAATATCGTCAGACCGGATGGGACCCATCGCTGCCTCTTGGTTACCGGAACACCACAGCTGGACGAAAACGGCGTGGTGTCGGGAACGTTTGGCGTCTTCCGCGACATTACTAACCTAAAGCGCGCCGAGGAGGCCTTGCGGGAATCGCGCGGGGTTCTACAGGCGGTTCTTAATTCAATACCGGTGAGGGTATTCTGGAAAGACAGAAACCTGAAGTTCCTTGGATGCAACACACCATTTGCGCAAGACGCGGGCTTCGAGAAGCCCGAAGATATCATCGGAAAGGATGACCATGCCATGGGTTGGCGAAATCAGGCAGATCTCTATCGTGCCGACGACCTAAGGGTAATCGAGAGTGGAAATACCAGACTCCATATAGAGGAACCGCAAACAACACCATCGGGCGAGCAGATTCATCTGCTGACAAGCAAGGTCCCGCTTCGGGATGTTAACGGGGAAATAGTCGGAGTGCTGGGAACCTATCAAGACATCACCGGACACAAGCGAATGGAAGAGGAAAAGATGGAGTTGGAGCGGCGGCTCCTTCATGGGCAAAAACTCGAAAGCCTCGGTGTGCTTGCAGGAGGTATTGCTCATGACTTCAATAACCTGCTTGCGGCAATAATCGGAAATCTCAGCATGGTCACTGATGACGTCACTGAGCTGCCCGGTGTTCATGACGCAATTGAACAAGCCATGCTTGCCGCCGAAAGAGCGGCAGATCTCACAAAGCAGATGCTGGCTTACTCGGGACGGGGACACATAATGGTCAAGGAATTGAACCTGAACGAATTGGTGCAGGAAAACGCACAGTTGCTTCGGGCTGTCGTCCCCAATACTGTGACGTTAGACCTCCAGCTTGGTGAAAACCTGCCAAAAATTGTGGTCGATACGAGCCAGGTTCAGCAGGTGGTTATGAACCTCATCACCAACGCATCGGAAGCCATCGGAGATCAGGCCGGTGTCATAACCGTTATCACGGGAATCGATAACTGTGATGAAACCTATCTCAGCCGCAGTCGCACCGAGCAAAAGCCCGAAGCCGGAATGTTCGTCTGGGTCGAGGTCCGAGACACAGGTTGCGGAATGAGTGTAGAGACTCAGAAGCGGCTGTTCGAGCCGTTCTATACGACCAAGTTTACCGGTCGAGGCTTGGGGATGTCAGCCGTGCTGGGTATCGTCCAGGGGCACGGCGGCGCTCTCATTATCGACAGCGAAACCGGTAAAGGCACGAACATGCGCGTTCTGTTACCGACCGTGCCCGGAGAGCGAGGCGACAAGCAGCCCGTAACACCGGTTGCGAAGAATGACGTGGAGCATGTGCGACCGTCTGGAACAGTTCTCGTGGTGGACGATGAGGAGATGATTCGCGTCCTCTGCGAAGCAGTTCTTCACCGTCTAGGTTTTCGAACGCTACAAGCTGTTGATGGTGAAGATGCCATGCGGGTCTTTCAGGCTCATGCTTCGGAAATCTCAGCCGTAGTTATGGATTTGACCATGCCCTTGATGGACGGAGCAACGGCATTCAAAAAGATGCTACAAATCAAATCGGACGTGAAGGTGATTTTGTCGAGCGGGTACTGTGAACATGATGCGACCAGAAGTCTTGCAGAATTCTCGCCCGCAGGTTTTCTCCAGAAACCCTATAGTTTAAAGTCGCTGAAGGCCGAACTGGAGAGAGTCTTGAAGACAATCGAGACGACCGGTGCGCCAGTCTGCTGACGCCGCGATTGCAACCTCAGTGACACAAATCGACGAAATCTTGTTTCTGATTCCGACAATCGAGCAATTGTTGCAGAGTCCACTATTCCTTATCTCTACGCCGTAACCCCTTGGGAATGCTGTCGTTAGAGTCTGTGTAGGTATGTCCTATACCTACTCGCGTCCTATCGGAAGTATTAATCCCAATAAATTATTGACTTGACTCGCCAAAGAAGGCTTAATAAATATACGTATACAAGTTAGTCTGATACAGTATTGGAGACTGTTGGGTGAGCTCTGACACAAGAAAAGCGCGGCAAACAATCCGTTTAGGGGATATCTGTCTTGTCTGAGGATGGCGATAGCGGCAGTTCTGGCTCGCAAGATTCCCCTGACGTATTGTCTCAGTTGAA
>CAIYYT010000193.1 GCA_903930455.1 uncultured bacterium
AACCGGAACGGGCAAAACTCTTGCCTTTGGCATCCCGATGATTCAGCGGTTAGCGCAAGTCAGAGGAAACGGATTGGTACTGCTCCCGACGCGCGAGCTGGCGATTCAGGTCGATGAAGCTCTCCATCCCTTTTGTCGTGCTGTTGGTATGCGGACGGCGGTGCTGATTGGCGGCGAATCGGTCTCCATCCAGCGCCGGGCATTGGAGAAAGATCCCAGAATTATCATCGCCACTCCCGGACGGCTTCTCGATCTTATCGAACACCGAACCGTTAGTCTCTCCGATACGGAGATTCTGGTTCTCGACGAAGCTGACCGCATGCTGGATATGGGGTTTGCGCCACAGATCAATAAAATCCTCGCCACCGTACCGAAGAAACGTCAGACGATGCTCTTCTCTGCCACCATGCCCAAGGAGATCGTGTCGATCGCTCAGAAGCACATGGAAATTCCGATACAGGTGGCAATCGCTCCGACCGGCACGACGGTGGAGAAAGTGATTCAGGAAGTCTTCTTCATCGGCAAGGATGCCAAGACCCGATTGCTCGAAGTTATCCTTCATCAGTACCCCGGTCCGGTTTTGGTCTTTACACGCACCAAACACGGAGCACGCCGACTGGCGCGTCAGGTGCGGCTCATCGGACACGCGGCCGCCGAGATTCACTCCGACCGCAGTCTGGCGCAACGCCGGGGTGCTTTGGAAGGGTTCAAGTCGGGGAAATTCCGGGTGCTGGTGGCGACCGATATTGCGGCGCGTGGCATCGATGTTACCGGCATCGAAATCGTCATCAACTATGACCTGCCGGCGACTTCGGAGGATTATGTTCACCGCATCGGCAGAACCGCGCGAGCGGGACGCGCCGGACGGGCAATCTCATTTGCTACACTTGATCAGCGCGGCGAAGTAAAGAACATCGAGCACTTGATCAGGGGCGCATTGACGGTGAAGACAGTCCCAACCTTACCACCGGGGCGTCAACTTCCGCAGACGAACAGGCCAACGCCTCCGCCTCCTCCTCAACACGAACCAAAACCACAACACCGCCCTCCCGGCACCCGTGCCGGCCGAGTCCGCCGACCCGGTGGTGGCCGAAGACGTTTGAAGCGGCTGTGATCTACTAGACTTAACTACGGGTTGCGGTGAAAAATGGCTTTGCCGCAAAACGTCGAGAATCCAGGGATCCAAGCTATTATAATCCCGACAGCGAGCAGAATCCACAGGGCAGTGTCGATACTGTCCTTAGCGCCGGAGATATCCATGATCAATGCAACAATCACGGCTACAATCACATACGCAATCAGTACTGCCACCGCTCCCGCTCCGGTCGCCACCAGTACCCCACCGGCCTCAAATTCGTGGTCGAAGAAAATCCGGATCAATGATGCTGCTAGTAGACCGATGAAGATTCCGGCAAATGGCGCGATGAGAGCACCGGCCATTCGAGAAAAGCTGATCGGATGTGCCGATACCGCCGGAACAGTATATGCCTGTGCCATAAAGTACGCCAGACCGAGCGGCAGAACAACAGCCAGCAGCCGCGATATCCCGATGGCCGCGTGAAATGAACTCTGACGAGTGGCATCGACTCTCTCGAGCTCTTCAATCGCTGCTTGGCTTGCGCAGTGAAGCTCCTCCACAATCAGATTCGCCACGATACCGTTGTCGAACCTGCAGCTAGCACTTCGTTTCGCCAGCGCCTGCCACGTTTGAAAACTCTTTTCGTCTCGCTCTTTCCTTCGATGACTCGCACTCAGTTGGTCCAATGTCACCATGAATTGTGCCAGAAGCGCATGTCTGTCCCCATCTAGGCTCTTCCTGCGCGCTGCCACTTCCTCCGTCAATTTCTCGAACCGTCTTCCGCGAGAAATCTGAACGGCACGTGCCAGACTAATATAGCCGCAGGATGCTATGGCGCTATCCACATGCTGAATCAACGATCGTACTTCGACCTGCGACCTTTGCTGACATTTCCAGTCCGAGAGTTCCTTCTGTTGATTCTTGAGCTTTGCACTGGCTTTGCGAGCTTCGGCAAGCTCTTCGGCTTCCAGCCGCCTGGACATCTCTTCCAAACGTGAATAGTGTTTGGCAAAATCCGGATCCTGGAACATCTTTACTGCATACAACATGTCGATCTTGATGGCTCGAACCAGCGCAGGCTCCAATACTGCAGGCTGGTCAAGCAGGGCAGCATATTTTGCCACGTGATAGTGCGCGCAATCCAGCAACGGGTGCTTCTCGGTGGCGCTCTTCGCGTATTCCAATGCCGCCTGGGTCATTTGCAGCGAACCGGTCAAATCCCCCTTCGCATAAAGTTCATTGGCCTGTACGTACTTGGCGATCGATGCATGCAGGAATGCCTGGCCACAGTATTCGGCTGCCATGGGTACCCTCCCGATATAGGCCTGACTGTATCGCGCTGCACTCACGAGATACCGAATTGCATCATCGACATTTACCACCGAGCAGTCAGGAGTTCGGCCATACAGGTACAGCAACCCTATCTCGAATTGAACCACGAAATCCGTATCATTGTCCTGTTCAGCCCGAAGGAAAGCTTCAAGCGCTTTGTCAATCAGCCCCACTTTCTTACGATCGAACCCAATCTCGCGCTGCTCTGCCGCTCGCATGAGTACGGGGTGATGCACAGCGTCGGAAATCGAATCGAGTGCCTTGCCGATTCGGGCCAATCGGGAATTCTGTTCCTGGAGCTGACTGATCACAAATCCCAGATGATAGTCGAAACTGGCGTGGAGTGACTCGATACTGTCGACTATGTTATCAACTCCTTCAGTGAGGGCTTGCTCCAGTGAACCAATGGACGCAATAGTCTCTTGCAGCTGTGAGGACTGATGGACATAGGCCTCCTTGAGAGATTCATGCTGTATGCGCAAATGCGATGCGAGGTTCTGTTGCGACTGAAGAGCCAGATAGTCGCCCCACGATATGTTGCCGCCGCGATGGTAAATTGTCGAAGCCATAGTGAGGTTCCTCTGTTGAGAATTAGCTATTGCCAAATATGATAGTATATTCGCTGGTCGATGCAAATGAATTTCCCGTTCCGTCGGGTCTTGTGCTCCGCCTTTCACAAACGCCTCCATAATACCAAGCACTTAGCGGAGCGTGTGACCCGACGGCACCCCATTTTTGTAGTGCCATTGTAGATAAAACTCCCGCACCCCAGTTAGCAGAGAAGGCGATGTCACCGACGTCGGATGGCGTGGACATACTCCACACCGGCGGCCTCGTTTGACGCCAACTTTGTACTGAGATGCACCTTTTGGGCGCCCATTGTGTCCGCCCATCCGACTACTTAAGTCGGTGACGCGCTTTGCGTAGCGCTACGCTTCTCATTTTTGTAAGGAACAGATTAGAGAACGACGCAATAGGAAACAGAGAGACTCAAGAGCGAACGGGTTGCAGGCGTCGTCAGGAATCCCTTCCTGACGAAATGACTAGCTTGATGTTCCGGCAGGAAAGGATTCCTACCGGCGCCCGCCGAAGTCTGCCCGTGCTTTGACATGGGGCGGGAATGACACACCCCCCGGTCGGTCCCCTCTCAAGAGAGCAGTGGGCACGGCTCGCCATGCCCCTACGCTAAATCCCACTAGCTGATTGCCGTTGCTCCATCTTCGTGTCTGGAGTATCTTCCCAAGATTGTATCACAGGAGATTTCTATGACACGTTTGATTTTCGTTGCCCTGATGCTGATCGCATCATCCACAGCGTTTGCACAGGACTTTTCTCTTTTCGATTCCGCCATGGCGCAAGTCGGCAAAACTCGCGAGGATATCCGGTTCGATCAGGATGAGATGGCGACCTGGGGGGGCGATATGTGGCGCCTTTCCTATTTCACCATGTTCCACAAAAACCCACTCAAGCTCCCCAAGTACGGCCAGATGAATCTCGAGGCCTTCACCACCGACTGCGGTAACATCACGGCACTTGTCGGTAGCGCCGGACGCAAGATCGATTGCCCGGTGCGTCGGGGACTGATCGGCGATCCGCTTGAATCATACACAAAGCATTTGGATTCTCTACCGCAAACTTCGTATACCGCAAGTCATAAATTGCTGGCCGGATCGCAATATGCCAAGCTACGAGCCAAGATCGATTTGATCTATGCGCTGATTGACGACGACGAGTTCAATTTCAAGAAGGCATTCGCGAAGGTGGAGACGGATAAGTATCGCCGCCAGATCTATGAATACTTCGTCGCCGATAGCCAGAAATACAACGACTTGGTGGAGGAATATGCGACCAAGGTCGATTTCAATCGGATGGTTGGAGGCGCAGAGGATATCGCCGAAGCACTCAGGAGAGCGGCTGATTCTCTGGAATTCTGCACCTTCCCGGAAACTCGCTCGGAGATAAAAACGCCAAAGGGATTGATTGTGATCGGCACCAAGGGCAAGGATGACTATTCGTACCAGACGCCTCCGCTGTTGATTCTCGATCCGGGAGGTGACGACACCTATCGCATCTCCGGATTCCCCATCGGCTACCCACTCAATGCGATTATCGATGTCGCCGGAAACGACAAGTACATCTCGGAGGACACAACTTCACCGGGAATCGGCGGCGCGGTCTTGGGTATGTCAGTTGTGATCGACAAGGCCGGTGACGACTTCTACGACGCCAAGAACGTCGCGCAAGGTTGCGGAATATTCGGCGTGGGTGTCGTGATGGACAACAATGGTCGGGACAAATACCGCGCCAAGACCTTTGCGCAAGGGAGTGCGGCTTTCGGCATCGGAGTTTTGGCTGACAGCACCGGTGACGACTCGCTCTACTGCTGGATGAACTCGCAGGGGTATGGCTACACCAAGGGCTGTGGGCTTTGCATCAATTACTCAGGCAACGACGTCTATATCGCCGAAGACAGCATTCTGTTCAGTCCGGGGCAACAAACCAAGGATCATAATTCGTCGCTGGCTCAGGGAGTCGGGTTCGGCAAGCGAGCAGATTATGTCGATGGTCACAGCTGGGGGGGAGGAGTTGGAATTTTGTGCGATGTTATGGGTGACGACAAATATTCAGCCGGGCTGTTTGCGCAAGGATGCGGTTATTGGTTCGCGTTGGGAATGCTCCTCGATGGCGCGGGCAATGATGATTATCACAGCGTTTGGTACACGTTGGGATCCGGGGCGCACTTTGCGATTGGGTACCTTGATGATTTCGCGGGCAATGATACCTACAACGCGACGATGAATATGTCGATCGGCTCGGGGCATGATTTCACGATAGGCTACTTCAACGAACGCGGAGGCAATGATACGTACTACGCTCCCGGATTGTCACTTGGCGGCGGAAATTTTCAAGGGATCGGGATATTTCATGACTGGAGTGGTGACGACGTGTACAACACCAGCGGCGGATTTAACCTTGGCGGCGCGCGCGGACTCATTCAGGGAGCACGTGCCTTCTTATATACGTTTGGTATCTTTGTAGACGGTGGGGGCAAGGATACTTACACAGATACTCGGGTGAAGAATGGCTTACGTTGGATCAGTCCGAAATCGGACACGACTAAGGCGGATCCCTATGAAATTGGCGTAGGGATAGACAAGTAGTATTCTGAGTTAGCTGGGCGTGCCGGCCGTTGCCTGGGCGCTTCTTATGTGTCCAGTGGGCGTTTCGTTATGCCAACCCAACTTGGAGCCGCTGTATCAGTCGTCTGCCGGAGGATGAGATTCAATTGTGCGTCGTGATGCTGCACGTGTCGCATGTTGTATAGTAGAAACTCCACGATGCTGAGATCCATCCATCTGGTCGGGTAGCACTGCTGTGCGGTCTCTTCAGTCAACGCTGCGATCCTCGTTCGGCACTTTTCGCGACCAAACTCGAGATAGGTTCGAAGTTCATCCTTCGTGTAAACTCTTGGAGGAAACGCTCCTTTTGGATCCATCTCCTCCAGTCCAAACGGAGCCGGAGGTGCAAAGCCCTCCCGCGTCTCAGATAGATAAAAGTCCAACCAGAAGAGGGTATGAAAAGTCAGATACCAGAATTCGTACCAACGCGCGGTGAATGAGTCGCTCGAATTCGCCGGCTTTGCCCACAACTCATCAGGACAGGCAATTAGCGCATTTTCGAGCATGTCAATCGCGGCCCCAAACTGCCGCCAGATGATTGATTTCCAGTCAATGTTCATTCTGTATCTCCTTCAAATTGTCCCCAAGCTATGGTGAGTCTGGGAAGGAGGCAATCACATTTCGATTGATTGAGGCATCATGGAACCGCCAAACAAAGAGATCATGGGAACACGTATTCTACAAAGAAACTGCACCGAATACTCTTTGAGAGGAACGCACCTATGAAATGGTTCGAAAAATACGCAGATCATGCATACGCACTATTGCGCATCATGGCAGGATTCATGTTCTCCTTCCACGGCGCGCAGAAAATCCTGGGAATCCTTTCCACATTCCAGCCGCAGGTCGGATCTCAGCTCTGGTTCGGCGGGATAATCGAACTCCTCGGCGGACTGGCCGTGATGCTGGGGTTTCGAACACGCTGGGCGGCTTTCCTTTGCAGCGGCCAGATGGCGGTAGCTTATATTCAATTCCACTGGAAGTTACAGCTTGATTCCAATTTCTTCCCGGCGGTGAACCAGGGTGAGTTGGCGGCTCTTTACTGTTTCCTTTTCCTCTTTATCGCCAGCCGAGGGGGCGTCAAATGGAAATTGGATAAGTCCTGAGGGTCAGAAGTGCTTTGTTTTGGCGCTTGTCGATGCCCGTTCAACAACCGACTATAAACAGCCGAAACTATTAGTATGACAAAGAAAATCGAATCATTTCAGCTTGACCATCTCAGTATGCCCGCTCCGCAGGTGCGAAGGGCAGGTACTCAGACCGGACCCAAAGGAGACGTAATCTCGAAATTTGATCTCCGTTTCATCAAACCCAACGCGGACGCTATTCCCACCGGCGCAGTTCATACGCTCGAACATTTGCTGGCAACCTACATGCGGGAGCGGCTTGATGGTCTAATTGACCTCTCGCCGATGGGATGTCGGACTGGATTCTATCTCACCGTCTGG
The DNA here is from genome assembly GCA_903930455.1 of uncultured bacterium. Classification (GTDB taxonomy): domain Bacteria; phylum Zixibacteria; class MSB-5A5; order CAIYYT01; family CAIYYT01; genus CAIYYT01. Next base: position 7,038 of record CAIYYT010000193.1, read on the forward strand.
GGAGATGTCAGTAGCGAGACCGTCAAGGATGCGCTGTTGTATTCCCTTAAGCGTGTCATTGAAACCGAGTGGAACGAAGTTCCCGGAACTACGGCTAAAGAATGTGGCAACTACCGCGATCATTCTCTGTTCGGCGCCAAAGAGTATGCCAAGCAGGTCATCGAAGGATTTGCGAAGGGATGATCGGAATCATCGGCGCCATGTCCGAAGAGATCGAGCTGTTCAAGAAGAACATGGAGATCAAAGAGTCGCGCACGTTTGCTCGGACGGAATATTTCGTCGGCTCGATTAACGGCCAGGAAGTTGTCTTGCTACAAGCGGGCATAGGCAAAGTCAAATCGACCATCAGCACCCAGATACTAATAGATCGCTTTGATATCGACATGATCATTTTTACCGGTCTGGCCGGGGCATTGGCCCCGAACCTGAGACGGGGGGATCTGGTCGTTTCGAATCAAGTTGTGCAATATGATTTCGATCTAACTGCGTTTGGTCGTCGTCATGGCGAACTTCCCGATATTGGCCGTTTGCTCGAACCAGATCCCAAACTTGTCAAGTTCATGTGCTATGCTTACGACGATGTCTTCAAGGGTGAGCCAGATGCGCCGCAACTGATCGTGGGGGCGATCTGCTCCGGCGACAAGTTCATCACCGAGCGACGCGATATCGAATGGCTCCAGCGTGAGTTCGGCGGCGTCGCCACTGAGATGGAAGGGGCTGCTGTTGGCTATACCTGTTATGTCAACGACGTGAAGTTCGTCATTCTCAGGACGATCTCCGATACCGGTGGCGAGGGAGCCACTGATGATTTTGATGATTACCTCAAGGTTGCTTCGGAGAATTCATTCAAGATCGTCAGCACGATGCTACAGGTGATGTCGTACCGGGATGCGGCAGTGTAGGCAAGGAAGACAGCTTCGATTCTCATCTGTAGCTCAAGCCGACTTGCGGCTTGACACGATATTGACAAGCGTCGAATGCGCTTGACCTACCAGACTATGCGTAAATTCAGTGTGTGGGAACAATATGAGCGCGGTTGCCGCTAGAGACTCATCTTGAAGATAAGATAGCTTCTTTCGACGTACGGATTTACAACAAATGTGGCCGCAACCGGTAATGAGAATTTCTCGGTGATCGCGATTGTCTTTGATGCAGTTACCCCAACATTCAGCACGGCAATTTCATCCTTGGTGATGCCGTACCAGCTACACTTCCCCTTGGTACCGCCCATGAAGAGATTCAGCGAAACATCGTTCAGGGTGATCGGGTAGCCGAGTTCGAGATAGGGTGCGTGGTCACCATCGTTGTAGACATTGGCGGCAAAGAGCGCCGTGATCGGAAATTTGTCGGGACCGGCGTAAGCCAGACCAGCTTCGATAGTGTGCGAACCGGTGCTATCATTGCTGAAATCGAAGAACTTGGTGTCGAGGTAAGGGAACGTGTAATCGGTCACCAAAGGCTTGAACGTACCGGCCTTGGTTGGAATGGTATAGGAAGCGAAAATGTCGATTTCATCATAGTTGGACGATTCATAGGCGAGAGCATAGGAACCCCAAAGTCCGATGTTGAATCCCCCCAATGAATATGACAGGGTCGGCTGGATGCTGACAGAGTTTCCGAAATCGAAACCGCGCCAGATATAACGGCTGACCAGATCGGCATTAACTCCGACAGATCCGTATTTGCTAACGGCGTCTTGTGCCCATACGGTGGTCGAAAACTGAGTCACCGGCAGAATTACGAGAAGCACCAGCAAGGCTATCTTTATGCGACATCTCATAGAGTTATTCTCCTCGGAGCTTTGGTTCTCCCATAGGGGACTATCTCAAGCTACACAGTCAAGAACGAACGACAACCTTGTGCCGGAGAGGGCACGGATGAAGTGTAAGTTTCGGATGCGAGGCGCATCACGGCTTCTATCCCTCCCGGCACAGGTTGCCTTTTGATATGCTAAATTCCTTCGTAAGCGGTCTCGCCGTGCAATGACTTGTCGAGACCATCCTCTTCCTCTCCTTCGCTCGTGCGAACGCGAGTGATTTTGTTGATTACCCAGAGCATGCCGAACGTGAACGTGAAGGCATAGATCGACGAAACCACAATCGCTATGAGCTGAGTAACAAAGAAGCTGCTGTTACCGGCAAACAGACCGTCAGCGCCGGCAGCATTGACCGCCTTAGTGGCCATCAACCCGAGGAGAATCACTCCCAGCGCTCCGCCAACGCCGTGGACGCCCCAGACGTCCAGAGCATCATCCCACTTCAGACGATTCTTGAGATTGACGGCGAAGTAGCAGACGATTCCGGCGAGAATCCCGATGATGGCAGCAGAGGTCGGAGTAACATAACCCGCGCAGGGGGTGATGGTCGCCAATCCGGCCACGGCTCCGGTGAGTAGGCCAAGGAACTTCGGCTTCTTCTCAATGATCCAAGCCAAGAGCATCCAAACCGGTCCGGCGAAAGATGCCGCGATATCAGTATTCAGAAATGCCAAGCCGGTCACTGCATCAACTCTCAGTTCGCTGCCGGCGTTAAATCCATACCAGCCAAACCAGAGCAAGCCGGTGCCAAGCGCCACCAACGGAATGCTGTGGGGAATGCTGTCGCCGACTTTTCGTCGCCCAACATAGAGCACCGATGCCAGCGCCGCCATGCCGGCGATGTTGTGGACTACGATACCCCCCGCAAAATCGAGCACACCCATTTTGGCAAGCAGGCCGTTCCCCCAAACCATGTGGACAAACGGGAAGTATACAAACACCAACCATCCGACAAGGAACATCAGGTAGGCTCCGAACTTAACGCGGTTGGAAAATGCACCAGTGATCAGAGCAGGGGTGATGATGGCAAACATCATTTGGTATGCCATAAACACAAACTCGGGAATGTTGCCGCTGCCGAAAGGGGAGACCGTGTTCAAGGTAACACCGATCATGAAGGCCTTGTCGAGGTTGCCGATAATGCCCCCTTCACCGCCGGAAAAGCAGAGCGAATAACCAACCGCCCACCAGACGATGGTCGTGACCCCCATGGACACGAAACTCTGGATCATGATGGTCAGCACATTCTTGCGTCCCACCAGTCCGCCATAGAAAAACGCCAGTCCGGGTGTCATCAACATCACCAAACTGGTCGCTACGAGCATAAAACCGGTATTGCCTGTATCGAACACGAAATCCTCCTATAAGGTACTCTTAGACAAGGGCAGAATACCCAGCCAGAATATTCGATCAATCAGGCATATCCTGATTTTGGACTTCGTAATCCCTTACTGCGGCATTTGCTCGCCCCCGGGGATTGTGCTATACTTGCTGCGTGAGAGATGAGATTCTTCATAAGCTCGGCGAACGTGTCAAAGAGCTGACCGCATTGCACCGCACGGCGCGTTTGCTTCAGGACAGCCAACGTCCTGCCGCTGATGTCATCCGCGACGTTGTCGGATTGTTGCCGGATGCCTGGCAATATCCTGAGATCACGGCAGCGCGAATCCAATTTGGACCGTACAACGTCACGACCCCCAACTATGTGGTAACGCCCTGGGTACAGTCGGTGATATTCACCACCGGCAGCGGCGACAACGGCTGTATTGAAGTGTGTTATCTTGAGCAGATGCCAGAGGAGACTGAAGGACCATTCCTCTCGGAAGAACGCGACTTGATCAAATCGCTAGCGGAGATGCTGCGGTCGTACTTCCAGCACCTGCTTGCCGATGATGCCCTCCGCGAGGCACACGATAACCTTGAGCAACAAGTGCGCGAGCGCACAGCGGCCCTGAGTGCCTCCAACGAAGCATTGCAGGAACAAATCGCTGAACAGATGAGAGCGCGGCAACAGATCACCGCTTTTCAGGAGCAACTCCGCAAACTGAATTCCGAACTATCGCTGGCTGAAGCCCGTGAGCGGCGCGCAATCGCCTCGGATTTGCACGATCATATCGGCCAGGCGCTGGCCTTTGTCCGGATGCGCGTGAGCGAATTCAGGGGCAATGCCGTCTTCTGTGGTTTTGAGGAAGGGATTGATGAAATCGTGATGCTGCTTGACAAGACCATTCAGTACACTCGCAGTCTGACGTTCGAAATCAGCCCCCCGATTCTCTATGAGCTCGGCCTGATGGCCGCAATCGAGTGGCTGGCGGAGCACTTCGAAAGCAAGTATGGCTTCAAAGTGAAAGTGGTTTCGGACGGCAAATCGGTCACGCTACGAGAAGAGGTGCAGATTGTGCTGTTCAAATGCGTAAACGAGCTTCTGATGAACGTGGCCAAACACGCACAGGCGAAGCGGGTGATCGTGACTGTCTCTTGTAGTAAAGCGAGTTTTCGCATCACCGTCGCAGACGACGGCAAAGGGTTCGACATAGCGATGCTGGAATCAGCATCTACTACATCGAATACCTTCGGCCTGTTCAGCGTCAGAGAGCGATTGAAATATCTCGACGGCAAATTCGAGATTTCCTCGACAGTGGGGAAAGGGACTACGGCAACTCTGGAGGCGCATTGTGAGCACGCACGATAAGTCAGTCATCACGCGCATTCTGCTGGTTGACGATCACCGGCTGTTCCGCAGCGGGCTAAATTCGTTGTTGGCCAGGCAGCCAAACATCAAGATCGTTGGTGAGGCCGAAGACGGTGTGTCCGCTGTCCGCATGGCTTTGGAACTTGCGCCTGACATTGTATTGATGGATATCTCCATGCCCAAGCTGAACGGTATCGAAGCGACCCGCCAGATTCTCTCCCAGAACGGGGCGGCCCGCGTGATCGTGTTGTCGATGCATGCCGACCGGCGTTTTGTGATCGAGGCTCTCAAGGCGGGGGCGCGTGGTTATTTGCTGAAGGATTCGGCGATCGAGGAGGTGCTCAATGCGGTTGGCGCTATCGCGAGCAATCAGGTTTATCTGAGCCGCAGGATCACGAATATTGTGGTGGAGGACTATATACTGATGGCAGGAAGCGCCGGTCCCACTGTCTACACCGTGCTCAGCGCTCGCGAACGCGAAGTTCTACAATTAGTCGCTGAAGGTAAGAACACGAAAGAGATCGCCAGCCACCTCAATGTCAGTGTCAAGACCGTCGAGACGCACCGCAAACAGGTTATGGATAAGCTTGGGCTGCACACAATCGCCGAGTTGACGAAATACGCTATTCGCGAGGGGCTAACCGAGTTGGAATAGGCCCGTTTGCCTCAGATTCTTGAAGTCGCCAGGTTTGCCGCTTAGTTGGACGGCCTTCCAATATTCATGTCAGCCCCAGCACTAGAGCCATGATGGAGGAAAGCATATTGAAGAATATGTGAAGCGCGGCTGACGCCCTCCAACTCATACGGTGAGCAGAAATGCCAAAGATTATGCCCATGGCTATAATCGTTAGAAAACGGCCGAATGATGCATCCACGATAACATGCTTCAGCGAAAAACACACAGCGGTGATACCGATGGCCAGGGGCGGGGACATGACTCGCGTAAGCCGTGATTGCACAAACCCGCGCCATAGAAACTCCTCTCCAATGGGAACATACAGCCCGTTGACGAAGATGTACGAGGTGACTTTTAGCACGGGGGCGAACGTGGATAGCCACACAGTGGAATTGCGAAGAGAACTGGTCGACATTGGCAGATGAATCCCCGCCCATATCAGTCGATCGAGTACAGGGAAAAGCCACATGCTGAGAGCCGTAGCAACGATCCATCCGGTATAGCGCGTGGAGGTTGTGCAATCGCGAAGAGCTTGCCCTACGCCAACCAACTCTTCGATCCAGTTGACCCCCAGCAGAAATCCTAGGCCGCCCGCCAGGATTAAGTAGGCGCAGAATAGGGAGAGCATGTCGTTTACCTGAAGGGTGCCAATGATCGGCGGCCAAAACATCAGATAGTGGCGGCAAACATACTCCACTCCACCAATAAGACTAACGAGAGCGAAGGCTGCACACACATTACGGATTGCGGATACTCTGGGAGTGGAGGCAAGTTGTGTCATATAGTAATATAGGCTTCGTAGCTCAAAACCGCTTTGGTCTTGACATCAGTTGTGAGCATTACAATTGGAGGTGGGGGGAATCGCACTCCCGCCTTGCGTTGTGGCACAATGAATTTACTGGCATTGCGCCCAAATTGTGACCGTTCTTTTGAGCCCAAGGTGTCCGGATGTGGTCCGACATATATGGACGGTCGTCAGCGGATTTGTTCGAAACTGTGCCCTGCAGACAGGAATACCTCTTCTGCTCGGCTAGCGGTTCTCGTCCCATCCAGAATTGCCAGCAATTGCCCCTCCTAGCGAGGATCACAATTCTGCCCCCCAAACAAGAAGGCCGTCCGATTCACGCTTCGCTGCAGGCCATCGATACAAATGTAACAATTTGTCACTGTCGAGGAAGTACGAATGGAGGCTGCCCGATAAGTGCCGATAGATATAGATATGAAGAGTTAGAATGTGTAAGCAGGCTGGACCTCCTGACACATTCAATAGCATCAAACTCGAAAGGATTAGAACCATGTCAACTACAGCAATCTCATCAGGCAGTATACTCCATGTGGGTGAAAGTAATCAAATGGCCCAGATGAAGCAGAATTTCGATGCCTTGGGCAGCGCCTTGCAGTCGGGGAATCTCGATGATGCAAAAAAGGCCTTTGCCCAATTGCAGAAGAACGCCCCTGCCCAAAGCGGAAGCAGCAGGAATCCTGTAAGCTCCGAAATGGAAAGCCTCAGTAAGGCACTGAATTCCGGTGACCTCAAAGCAGCTCAGGAAGCGTACTCCAATATCCAGCAGAAAATGTCACAGGGCCCATCTGCCGGTGCGCCGGCAGGCGGTCGTTCACCTCAAGGCGGTTCCGGCAACAGTGAAGCGAAATCGTCGGCTTCGAGCATCGACGTCTATGACAAAATGGATTCAAACAAAGATGGAACGGTTTCCTCACTAGAGAGATTGAGCTATGAGCTAAAGCATCCCAACGCCTCGACTTCAGCTTCCGCTTCAGCTTCCGACACAACGTCTGAAACCAGCCCGGGGAAAACAGAGGTTGAGACATACGCTTAGCGTCACCAGCTCCAAGAAAAACGAATTCAGATGTTCTGCCACAAGATCTTGACAAAGAGCCACTCCAAACTCAACTGGAGTGGCTTTCTGCATCAATCGACGTATGAATGTGTTGCAGGTATTAGATTCTGGCAAGCTTCGTAGATCAAAACCGCTTCAGTTTTGACATCAATTGTGAGCATTACAATTGGAGGTGGGGGGAATCGAACCCCCGACTCGCGTTGTGGGACAAGGAGTTAAGTGGCAGTGTGACCAAATTGTGACACTTTTCCCAGCCCTGGAATCGCTAGAATGGATTTGCCGAATCCCCACTGCGCGCCGCGCTTCTTCGCAAATTGGTCAATTTCGGGCGAGAGCGCTGTTGGTAATGCGCTTATCTCTTGAGTACGCCAATCCACCGCTCCTCTTGCCAGAACTGACCTCGCCCTACTGGAATGCTCTTAGAATCGTAAATCCAAGTATCATGGTAGGCATAGAGATCATGATGCGGCGATCCGCAAAACAATAATACGCTCTGCGCCATCGTAGAATTCTGTCGTCGTCATTTCGGGTGCTTCCTCAAAAACGAACGATGAACTCTACGCCTATTTCCAGCGATATCCGCCTGCACAGTTGGCAATCTTTTGGCATTCAGGCTTCTAATCAACGAGGCTCGCTTCCAGTACTTTAACAACCAGACAGCACCTACTTATGATTACCACCTTTCTACTATTAAGTGGGGAAAAGAAATTTGACTTCGGTAGTACAAGATGTAAAATTGTAATACTGGGAGGATCCTATGAACAGGAACAAACCATACAATGTTCTCCGTTGGACAGCAAGGATCTACGGGACGATTGTTGTAGCATTACTTCTATACCTCGCGATAAGCGAGTATATTGGAAAAGTACAATGGGGAGCATCACCGTCGGCATCATTATCTATGATATTAAATGGTATGGTAAAATATTGGTTTATTTTCTTACCATGGTTGATAGCAGGCGTGGGTCTTATTCTCGCCCTATGGAAAGAGGGATTAGGCGGAGGAATATCTTTGACAAGTTTTATTATTAGTTTATTTACACTTGGTTTCCCTCGCAATTTAAATGCTGTCATTCCCATAGCGATCGTTTCCGTTCCCGCGATTCTATACCTGATATATTGGTGGAGGATGCTTCAGTATAATGGAAAGAGCTCGAAGGGGTGACGAAGACAATCCGGCGGAAACCTTCAGGTCATATGACCGGAGAAAGGGGAGAAGCCCCTTGACCGCAACCTTTTCATAGGTTCGGTTTTGACACTCAAATATGGTGGAGGTGGGGGGAATCGAACCCCCGTCCGAAGAAAACGACAACTAATCGTCTACGCGCGTGTTCTTTCATTTATTTCTCGCCTAACGCACCGCCGAAAGACTAAGGCTGGCGTTAGACCAGCTTCGCTTGTAGTTTCGCTTCTTCATCGCCAAGCCAAACGTTGAAGCTATCCATCATTTGTCGACGCCGGAAACGCGACGCCTGATGGCGGGCCTCGCGCCCGACGGCTCAACTAGTTTTTGCTAGTTAGGCAGCAATGGCATAGTTGCCAGCTAATTGTTTTGCACCTGTTTAACGAGTCTGGCGCAAACTCGGCGCGCAGATTAATCCCCGGTAACCCCGTCGAAACCATATCACCCCCAAGGATGTTCTGCTGTCGCGGCGCACGAGGACGTACGCCGCGCACATCTATAGTATATATCGGAATACTGGCTGTCAAGTTCCGAAAATCGATGCCAAAGGATGCAAGTTTTACACTTATCCGAAATAGCAACCAAAAGGCAAAAAAGAGTTTGTCATCGGTAATTTGCAGACGTAGATTATGCCTCAAGAAGTGCTATTACCCCGGAGGGCCCGAACATGAAGACCGTCATTACATTGATATCCTTTTGTATGTTACTACCGCTTGCCTGTGTCCATGCCGGCAAAGTCAAGACCATAGACGGCAAGCAGATGCCGAAGGATTCGGTGGCGGAATTGCACATATGTGAGCAGAAGGGCCATCAGCACGCAGACAGCGTCATGTTCGTTTACGCAGTCAGAATTGACACCGTGACGGTCTCACAACTCCTTCACGGGGTCAAGGACAACTATGCTTCGGAGGAGAAGCCCAACATGCTGCAGTCGGACTGGGAATTTGACAAGTACGTTCTGGAGTTTGAAGAGGCGCGTCAAATCAGGACAGTCGTGCTCGCTCCCGGCAAGCACACTTTGACTGTCAAATGCCTAGGCAGCTTCTTGCGGGCGAAGGAAGTCAAAACCTTTTTCACGCAGCCTTTTCAGCTATCAGTGGATGTCGTGGCAAAGCACGGTTACATTTTCGGCGTCAAGTATGCAGAACCCAATTGGCTGATTACCATCGAAGACAAGACCGCCAAAAAGGTTGCGGCTTCAATCTCAGTAACCTCCAAGTAGACGAGGTTCCGTTTGTATAAGGACTTCTATTTTGCCATGAACTGATCGGCTCAAAATGCTAAACTTTTTTCTTGACAACCCGAAACCTTGGGTTATACTCCACGTAATTGACTGGAGTTACTTAGTCCGCGGTCGGACTATCACTGGGTACTTTTTTAGAGGAGAGAACCTTAAATGCGCAATCCACATATGCGATTGACATGCGCGAAAGTGTGTGATATCACTTTTGTCGTAGGGGTCCCGCCTCGGTGCAAGCTACCAGCAAGCTAAGCTATTGGCATTGTTTGGAAATACCGAGCCGGACTCCTTAAAGTCCGGCTCTTTTTTTTGCTGAGCTGGCACAAGACAGCATTTTTGTTGAGTCAATATAGTAGTAAGAGATAGAGATGGATCAATCATACTTCGAACAGGAACAAGAAACCGGCTTTACGTCGATGCAGGCCTTCAAAGGCCTGTTTCCGCTGCTCAGGCCTCATCGCTGGCGACTACTGAGGAATCTGATCCTGCTGGCGGCGGCGACGGCGCTTTCACTCGTCGGCCCGGTTTTGCTCATGCGCGCTATTGATGTTGATATCAAGGGCAAAGACACGAACGGTCTGATCCTGACGGTCATCATCTACGCGGCGCTACAATTGGTGGTTCTCGCTGCCTACTACGCGCAGCGAATACACCTCGAGATCATCGGGCAGGATGTGATCACGAAGCTTAAGCAGCGTTGCTTCGATCACATCATCAAGCTCTCAGTCTCGTTCTTTGATCGCAACCCGGTGGGACGACTGCTGTCGCGAGTGGAATCGGACGGCGAATCGCTGCGGATGCTGTTCACATCTACGGTGGTGATGCTGGTCGGTGACGTGATTCTGATTGTCGGCATGTTGTCGGTGATGTTCTACGCCAACTGGAAACTGACTCTGTTGGTGATGGCTTACGCTCCGTGCATCATCATCCTGATGTACTTCTACGCACGCTTCACCAATCCGCGTTTCCTGGAAACGCGTAAGCGCATGGCCGATGTCATCGCGATGATCACCGAGTACTTGCAGGGTATGAGTGTTGTGCAGATATTCAACCGCCAGAAGTTGGCGCAGGAGCGCCTGAATGAAGCGAATCGAGAGAAGTTCAAGTTGGACGTGGCAACCAGCGTTGCGAATACGACCTTTTTCAACTTCGTATTTTTTTTCGAGCGACTGACAGTCGCCACCGTCATTCTGTTTGGCGCGCAATTCGTGTCCGGCGAAACGGCGACGACCGGCATGCTGGTGATGTTCATAACGTACATCCAGCGCTTTTTCGAGCCGATACATCGGGCTTCGGAACAGCTCTATGTCGTTCAGCGTGCGATCTCGGGTGCGCGACGCATTTTTGCGCTGCTGTCGAACCGTGAGATAATATCGGAGCCCAAGCAGCCGGTGAAATGGCAGAGTTTCGAGAAGTCGATCATATTCGACAATGTCGGACTGTCTTATACGAATGATGGCAGTTTCGCCATTCGAGATGTCTCGTTCGAGATCAAGAAGGGACAGAAGGTCGCGTTGGTTGGCGTCACGGGTGGCGGCAAGAGCACGCTGATCAGTTTGCTACTACGCTTCTACGATCCGACGGAGGGACGCGTTCTGGTGGATGGCATCGACACGCGCAGTATCGCGACCGAGGATTTGCGCTCCAAGTTTGGTTTGGTGTTGCAAGACATATTCCTCTTTCCGGGGAATGTCAAAGACAATATCACACTTGAGCATGAAGGCGTCTCGGAAGAAGCTTTGCGCAGCACCGCGCGTTTGGTCGCGGCCGACCGCTTTATCGAGAAGATGCCGAAGAAATACGAGACCGTCATCTCCGAACGCGGCGGTAACCTGAGTCGCGGCGAGCGGCAGTTGCTGTCGTTTGCGCGGGCGATGGTGTTCAATCCGCAAGTGCTGCTCCTCGACGAAGCCACCAGCTCCGTTGATCCGCACACAGAGAAGCGAATCCAGGTTGCGCTCAAGCGACTCCTGACCGGACGGACATCACTGATTATCGCACATCGGCTCTCCACAATTCTGGATGCTGATCTGATTTTGGTAATCAGAGAAGGCCGGATAATCGAGCGCGGCACTCACAGCGAACTACTGGCGCAGAAGGGTTATTTTGAGAAGTTGTTCCGCCTGCAGTTCCAGGAACACGCAAAAGCGAAGGTGCATGATGTGGCGTAAATTCAAATTTCTGATGAGCGGATACGCCAACTACAAGCTGATGTTTGCATGGCTGATTTTTGGCACGCCGATTTTTGCCCTGATCGTCATGGTCCAACCGTTGGTGCTCAAGTATGTGTTCGATATCATCGATCACGGCAGTGGCGAGTTGCCGCAGTGGCTGCGATTCCTGCAGAACTTCGTGGACGGCTACGGGCTCAGTCCCACCGCCGGTGCGGCCGTGATGCTTGTCATGTTTGCGGTGGGAGCGCTGGTTGTCTATCTGGTGCTGCAGAACAGCCGCGCCTGGATGAATAATCGGCTGGAGTGGTTCTACCGTCAGCGTGCGTTCAACGCCTCCACGGAAATGGGTCCCGATTTCTTCAACCATTTTCGCACCGGTGATCTGGTCACCCGCATGACCGATGACGTTGCCGAGAAGCTGTCGTGGTTTGCCTGTTCCGGTATCTTCCGCTTTTATGAGGCGCTCTGTCTGGTCGTTTTCGGGCTGATACTCATGTTTGGTCTGAACGTGAAGCTGACATTGTACACCGTTCTGCCGATGCCGGTTCTGGTCATTATCTTCATCAAGACCGCAACCTTGCTCGACAAGCGTTTCGAACGGCTGCAGGGGAAGATTTCCGACCTCAACAGTTCGATGGAATCCTGTTTTTCCGGCATTCGCGTAATCACGGCTTACAACCGGCGGAACCTGTGGTCGAAGAAATTCGCCGGAATCATCGGCGACCGTCGTGGGGCCGAAATCAGTGTTGTGCGCGCCTGGGCGGGTATCGAATCGCTCTTTGGCTACGTCTGGCAATTCGGATTCGTGATCGTCCTGCTCATCGGTGGAGCGATGGCGATCAAGAACAGTGTGTCGATTGGGGAGCTGATTGCATTTACCAACTACGTCGTCTGGCTGATCTTTCCGATGTTCGACATCGGGCAGTTTCTGGTCAAGGGCCGTCAGTCGGCGGTCAGTATCGGCCGTCTGATGGAGATTGAGGATTTTCCGCCGATGGTGCGCAACGGCAACCATGAGCATGTTGACATCAAGTTCAACACCATCCGCTTCGAGAACGTCTCGTTCGCCTATGAACGCGAAGGACGCAAGGTGCTTGATACAGTTGATTTCACGGTGAGGAAGGGTCAAACCGTGGCGCTCGTCGGCAAAGTCGGCAGCGGCAAGAGCACGATTATCCATCTGCTTACGCGGGTGGCCGATCCAAGCGAAGGCATGGTCTATCTTGACAACATGCCGCTCAAGGAACTGCCGCTGGACTCATATCGCGACATCATTGGCTTTGTGCCGCAGGAACCGATCCTGTTCTCCGATACGATCGAGGGCAACATTCGGTTCGGCGACAAGTCGATTGCCGACAACCGCGTCAATCAAGTTGTCAAATTGTCGCAGCTCGATACACAGATGGAGCGCTTCCCGCAAGGGCTGAAGACGATGATCGGTACGCGCGGGTTGACCATATCCGGTGGAGAAAAGCAGCGAGTGGCAATTGCGAGAGCGCTAGTGCGCAATCCGCAGATTCTGATTCTAGATGATTGCACTTCGGCGCTTGATGCCCGCACCGAAGAACGGCTCTGGGACGCGCTGCACGAAGTTATGCCGGAGATGACTTGCTTTGTCGTCACGCATCGCACCAAGACCTTGCGTCTGGCCGACAAAATTTTATTGTTCGACGAAGGCAAAGTCATTGACCGTGGCACTCACGACGAACTGATGGCAGGTTCGGCGGTCTATCAGGAACTTTACTCGCGTAGCGAGTTGCAGGAGCAGGTGGGAGCGGCGTAAGAGTAAGGGTGAGTCGTTGACTCGCCCTTCTATTGATCTTCACTTTCCGGACCATAGAGCTGGTCGGCCATTTGTCGAGTAAGCAGGTAGCGCGGATATTCGTAGACACAGAATAGTCTACTCGTGTGACGTTTGTCGTCTGAGTCCGTCAGCTCAAGATGAGCCGTCATTACTTTCAAGCTGTCGGGCACCACTCTACTAAGTCGAAATGCGATGCCGAAGGTCTGTGGGACTCCGGGAGCCAGACCGAAAGGCTGAAGATAGTTTAGATTTATGCCGCGCCGCATGCCGCCTGATCCTATCCAACCTTCATTATATAACTCATCTGTTTCCAATTTAATTTCTTCAATGGTGACATAGAGCTTCGCGCTATCAACGGTAATAGGTACTGCCCCGCGGTTGACAAACTCTCCGACAAATGTAATGATGGCAGATGGAAGCGGCCGCTTGTCAATGTCCTCCTCGCGATAAAATCTTGGCAGTGAGTCGTATTTCTCCGATGGCATACGATCCACTACTCTTACTCGAATTCCCGACTGATTCCTGTACGGCGCGTTGCCGCCACGTAGTCCGAAATCTTGTGCAGGATTGTCGGGGTTGTTCGGGTAGGCTATGATCTGGTCAAGGCGCTGGCGTAGCCCTGACTCGATCTGCAGTGCAATGCTATCATCATCAAGATACTCTGCGGTCCCGTACTGCCCCAAATCGAACGGTATTTTCTGGGATTTCTCAATCAACATGATCGTGCGACCTTTCGACAAGCAATGTCTCAGCCCAAGTTCGTATAGCACGTTTGGGTTGTGATCCGTAAGAACTGCCACCACCAGTTCGGATTCCTGCAAATCGTTGATAATACCGAACAACATGTTTCCTTGAGGTGCTTCAGCTCTTTTGACGTGCACTTCGTTTGATTTGAACGTCTCCTTGAGTTTGTCTTTTATTCGAGATTCCATACACTCCTTGAGCGTTACAAAAAAGTTGTTCCAGTAGGAGTCAGTATGTTTCTCGGACGTCTCGGAGAATGGCATAATTACGAACACTTGCATAAACACCTCCAAAGCCAATACAACATCAAATATACCACAATTCCACTCAGCCACACGAATAACTTCGTGTGCGATATGCGAGCATCCCGATCACCTAATCATGGCAGTGTCACTTATCGGTCGAACTTCATGCCATTGGCGGGGGTAGAAGTAGTAGGTGGAGAATGGAGCAGCTTCCAGCATGACTTTTGGGTCGCCAAGCTGCCACCAAATCTGCGAAAAGAGTTTGTCAACGGCGGCTACTTTGCTTTAATTCCCTTGGTCATAAACGAAGGTGTGTCTTATGAACAGAAAACAATTCTCCGTTATGCTCGTTTCGGCCATTGTGCTGTTGTTCTGCAGTCAAGCAGAGTCGGCAATCAGTCTGCGCGCTGGAATGGCAGCGCCTTTGGGTGAGTCTAAGAATCTCGCCAAGACGGGATGGACCGCGGAAGTGCTCGCTGATGTTCGCCCGTTACCGGTCAGTGCCTTCACGGTTGTTGTGGTGTTCAACACGTCGCACCTCGCCCAGCGTAAGTACGATTTCACTGTCGCTGGAGAGACCCATACCCAGAAATCGCAGATGACCTTTACCGGTGGCGGCATCGGTCTGCGCGTCATGCCGCCGACCCCGGTTTTCAAACCGTTTGGCGAGCTTTTGGGTCGGGTATCATCTGTGCAACAAGACTTCCGAGACAATGCCGATAAAGCATCTGTGGAATCGAAGACCAAACTTGGTTACGAGATCAATGCCGGTTTGCGCTACGGTGTCTCACCGGGGGTCGATTTGGAACTTGGCGGTGGTTACACTGCCTTCTCTAAGACAAAACTCAAACACAAAGATACCGTTATGGAAATTGCCCCGCGGGGTTGGCAAGTTTTTCTCGGTGTCGCTCTGACGATTGGCTTGTAAGGAGCAAAATGAAGAAGAACATCATCAGTCTAAGTCTCTGTTTTCTCGCCGCACTGCTTCTTTGGTCTTGTTCCGGCGATAAACAGCCACAGAAATCTTCGTCGGCACAGGCGCAGAGTGTGAGCAATGATACTGCCAAGACACAGCCACCTTTGGCCAAGTCCGATCGCTATTACGTCCTGGATAGGAAACAGAAGACGATATTTGAGATTAATCTTAACACTGACTCCATCACCCAGCGGTTCGTTCTGGATGATGATGTTGTTGCCATCGCCTACGACATAGAAAAGGAAAGGGTGTATGAAGCTATCACAACGCCCAAACCGGGCCTGAAGATATTCGATCCCAAGACATCCAAGACAATTCAGAGTTTCGATTTCAAACAACCGCCCTCCGACATCCTGTTTCATCCAATCAAGAGGGAACTCTACATTACTTCCGAGGATCCGACCTATTTCCGGATATTTCTGCCCGACTCAATGAAGACGAAATATGAATACCCACTCACGATAAACAATGCGCTCCCAGTTGGTCCGCGCGTGATGACTCCCGGACCGGCGGGCAAGATCATTACGGCCAATGGTCCCCGCGCAAGTGTTACTTTGCTTTCGACCGACGGCAACTACGCCTACCAAACGGTTATCATCAAAGGCGCGAAATCCGTTGACAATGCCGTCTCTTCCTTCGATGGCAAATCCGCTTTTTGCTGTGATAGCAAGCAGGGCAAGATCTTCCGAATCGAGTTCGGTTCGGGCAAAATGCTGGCACAGAAGGAAGGCTTGGACAACCCAAGGCTGATGCAGTTTGAAGTCGACAGCCGCACGGTGGTGGTAGTAGTTGGCAAGACCAAAGTGTTGATGCTAAATCCCGACAGCTTTGCCGAAACAGGCCAAATCGATCTCTCGGACGACGGTGACGAAATTCTGTCATTGCTCATTCCGCCCAAGGCCAACTATGCCGAATTGACGATGGACTACAAAGGCGTGACCCGCTGGCTTCGTCTCGACATTCGCACCTGGGTACCTATGCGGATGGTCGAGCTATACTGACGGAGCTATTTCGGCGCAGTTGTTAGTCGGGCAGGGCGAGCTATACTCGCGTGGCGTCGATGGAGGTCTCCGGTTCACCCAGTAACTTCTTCCTGCTGATCGCCGTCACCATCCCCAGTGCCGATTATGCGCTGGTACGAATTCTCTGGACGCTGTTGAACGCGATCGAGTGGCTCTTCCCGCCAATCACCACGATGCAGCCGAAACACACTCAAGACGCTCTCGCCTCAGCATAAAACCAGGTTTTTCAACAGTCCCCAAGACGGGGTTCTCGGCGATTGCGCCGATTCTCGTATTCCACAGCACCGATCAATGCGTGGCGCCGGTTTTCAAGCCGCTGTCAGAGTCATTCGAACTTACTTACACCGCTATCTGACCGTTTTCCAAACTCTCGATGCTGTAAGAAACAAGAATCGATTCGCAGCCTCTTGGACCTGAATCGATAAACCCCAAGAACTGACTTATATGACAACCTCTCCTTTTCCTGACGGAACAGACTCTGGCGTGTCATTCTCCTGAAAGCGGGAATCCAGCAGAGTAGGTCAGGCCGTCTTGCGACCTGACAGAGAACTGAGGGACTACGGCGAGGACGGACTACCTAAGCACGATTTGACGCAAGCAGATGATTGCGCCTAATGGCCTCCGTCAGTCCCAGGGAAATCCAGAAATAATTGGCGTAGGAGCCGGAACTCATCAAAGAACCGGTGTCAAAAAGCAGCCCAACCAAAACTGCCGCCAGCATGGCCAGCGTCGCCTCCTGAAACGCACGAGATTCCGGATTAGGCGCTTCTCGCCTCGCTCGAATGGTGTGTTTGAAGAGATTGTAGACAAACAGAAGGAAGATCAGAAGTCCCGGAATGCCGGTGGTCAACATGATGTGCAGGTAGTAGTTGTGCGCATTGAATTCTGATTCCTTGGTAATCAGAAAGAAGCGAGTGCCGATGTCGGCAGTTCGAGCGTCAAGCACGTCCTCGGTTAACGTCAGAGGGCCCACTCCAAAGAGAGGATGTTCGCGGATACCCTTCAGAGAGTAATCCCAAAGGGAGGTGCGATGAGTCGTGCCGGCTCTCAGGCGAGACACTTGCCGAAACAGGGAGTAGACTTGGGGGTCTGTGACCACGAAGATGGCGACAGCTGCCACCAGCATTGCCAGCAGTGACAGCAGCTTGAATTGGCGTCGTAGAATCAGAAAAACCACCGTCGCGGCAGCCAGCATCAGCCAGGTGGCGCGAGACCAGGCCAGTGCAATCCCCACCATGCCGATAGCAGCGCCGAGTCGATATATCAACCTCACTGAACGGCGGTGGTAAATCGATCCTGCCGCGACCAGCATCGGCACGATCATCATCAGAGCAACACTATATCCACCCGCGTTGATCATGAATCCGGCAATTCGCCGATAAGGTCCCGACAGCAGTCCGACAAATGAATATGAACATGAGGCGATCACACCGATTAACAGTACGGCCAGAATCAGATCGAGATGCGAGCGTTTGGTGATGGTGGAGATGGCGAACAAGTAGACCACCAAAAAGAGCGATTTGGACAACACGTTGACAAGGCTGCCCATTGGATGGATGGCCAGCAGAGAGCAGACAACTCCCCACGCTAAGTACAACGCAAAATAGCGCACGACGGCATCGGCCTTGAACTCCACAGTGGTTCCTTTGAACAGCAAACGCAGGATTGTGGCGGCAGCTACGATGGCTACGGCTCCCCATTTGAGCATGCGCGTGAATTCAAAGCTGGATTCACCGACGACATTGATCTGGGAAATTGCTGCCAACAGGATGATGAATCCCGCGTCCGAAATCAGGCAACCGCCGAGAATCAAGATCCCGATCAGCGCGGCTGTTGTATAGAGCGGGCCGATCCACGGCAACGCCGCCACCAGAATGGCATCAAATATCAGAATCAGAACGATGCCGACCACCCTCAATGTTTGGTCAGGGGAAGATATAGCCAGCGACAGTACTCGGTTATTCATATCGCTACAGAAAACAGGCTGGTTGCCAGCAATCGGCGATGTCGCCCAAATCGGACAGCCGCTGTGGACCTAGTGCCGAATGTGTCGTGTCCCATGGGCGGAGCATCAATCTGCGAAGCGTCGACGCAACTGAGATGACATGCAACCCAGATGCTCCAGGCTGGACTTGAACTCCCTCCCTGTCGCTTACAAGGCGGATGCTCTATCTGAACGAACCAGAACATACAGCAGAACACACTCCGCGACTAGGGTGAGAAATCGGGGGCATCAACCGATGATCGACGCGCGTCCGCGATTTACCGAGGATATTGGCAATGGTCGGTGACCAAACACTCTGCAGAGCCCAAGGTAGCACTGCCATGAAGTTATGCAACAACATTCTTCCCGACGAGGCGAACAAGAATATTGGTTCTCTCGATGTTTCCGATAACGTGGCAATGGTCATCTGCACCGTCGCGATCTCATCGCCACACCGTTCAGTCCCGAGCCGGAGGTCTGAAAGGGGCAGTGATGCCATTTCGAGTTGCTTTATGGCTTGCTCAATCCTAAGTTACATAGACTATATGAACTCTCGTGACCTTCGCCAGATTCCCGGGCAGCACCATCTGCTCTTTGCCGCACTGGCTATTTGTGTGACTATTCAGATTTGCGGAATTGCATTCCTGTCGCAAGGTCACGCAAACCTCGATACTCAGGAGTATCTCTCTATCAGTAGGAGTCTGGTGGAGGGCAACGGCTACGGCGTTGTCTGCGCCTCGTTTACCGACTTCGATGCGTTTCGGGGCGAGAGCCCAACGCGGATGCGGCAGCCCGGATACCCCTTCTACCTCGTCTTGTTTTACTGGTTGACGGGACAAAGGGATCTGATTGTGCAGATATCGCAAATCATCCTGAATCTCCTTACCCTCGTGGTCGCCTATCGTATCGCGCTGGGCGTATATGGCGAGCGTTCTCAAAATGCTACGCTTCTGCTGCTTGCCGCCTATTTTCCACTCTGGGTGACATCCGCATTTATCCTCACGGAGAGTCTGTTTACGTTCCTGTTGGTTAGCACGATGTACTTGCTGTGGCGCGCTACGACGACTCAGTCGAGGTTGCTGCATTTCGGAGCGACAG
The DNA here is from genome assembly GCA_903930455.1 of uncultured bacterium. GTDB lineage: Bacteria > Zixibacteria > MSB-5A5 > CAIYYT01 > CAIYYT01 > CAIYYT01. Next base: position 26,551 of record CAIYYT010000193.1, read on the forward strand.
GGGCAGGTTTTGCGGCAATGCTGTTGACCAGGCCAATTGCCATGCTCCCTTGTCTGCTTTGCCTAATTCCACTCTGGGCTCATCTTGGTTTTCGCAAATCGGTGCGTTGGTGGGGGCTTCAGGCCGCAGTGTGTCTCGTGCTAGTGGCCCCTTGGTTCATCAGGAATTCTGTTTCGCTGGGCGACTATACGCTTCTTTCCTCTGATGGCGGATATAACCTGTGGTATTCGAGCGTCCCCGACAGTGCTCCGAAGTGGTTTGATTCACCGCAGTTTGCTGAGATAGTCGGAGACGGTTACTACCTTGATCGGGCGGCTAACGAACGATTCACGCAGAAAGCGATAGTAAACATCAAGGCGGATCCGGGCAACTACGCTGCACGCGCTTTGGTCAGACCATTTTGGACTTGGAGCTACTTCCCCGGTTCCAGACAGTATCGAGACCTGACGGCGCTGTTCATAGCCTTGAATGTCGTACATTATGCAATCCTTCTGCTCGCAGCAGTTGGCATAACCACTGCCTCAAGACGCGACCTGGCATACTTGCTTTTGCCGGTAGTCAGTCTCTCGATTGTGCTGACGGTTTCCAAAGGGATTTCTCGTTTCATTGTTCCGGCAATGCCGTTCGTCTTGATTCTGGCAGGACAAGGGATCGATCGCATCTGGAGATTGGCGCGGCGACGGTCATGACCCGCCAGCTTACGTTTTCTCCGTGCAGCCAACAGCCCGCGTCGAAAACTGCTTGGCTCGTCAAACGTCAGTGTTTGATCCATGGAACTGGTTTCGCTTCTATCCGAGCGGTTTGTTCTTCAATTCTTTTAGACCTGTTTCGAGGGTTCTCAAAACTTCTGAGCCTTCCTCCCGCTGCCTGCGTATGATCTCCTCTGCTACGACAATCCCGGCTGAAAATATAACGGTGAGAAACAGGGCTGCCAATACAATCAGTCGCTTCTGCGGTTTCACCGCCATTTCTGCCGGTCGCGCGTAGTCCAACACCATCAGCGTCGGTGTATCCCGTCGTTCCTGCAGCCGTGCCATCTCCAACTGCTGGGAAAGCAACTCGTACGTAAGCTCTTGAATCTTGAGATTGCGTTTCAAGACGGCGAATTGCAGGCTCAGATCGGGTACGCGAGACAAGGGTATATCCAGAGCCGACAAGGTCGAGTCGGCCACATTGGTGGCTCCATCTTCCATGCTTTTCAATTTGCTTCGAATTTCGCCAACTTCCATCTGCTTCTTGACTAGCTCAGGGTGATTCGGATAGAGCGTCTTCTTCAGGATCTCAAGCTGAATCTCGGAACTGGTGAGTTGCGCCTTTTGTTGCGCAAGGTTTGTGATGAGTGCTTCCGACTGCAACTCCAATGACACGGCACGATGGTTTTCCTGAAAATTCTTCATTACATTCTGTGCGACGCCAAGAGCACTGTCGGTCTCTGCCAGCCGCTTCTCAAGGAAACTACTAAACTCCTTCCCCTTCTGATTTTGCAGGCGTCGGTTGAACTGGTCAAGCGTGCTGACCATCAAATTGGCGATGTCGGCCGCAAGCTGGCGATCCCTGGCGAATGCCTCCACCGTGATGATACCGTCGGAACCAACCTTGATCTTGACGTTGTCCTTCAGTTTCGTCAACGCCGCCCACTCGGTCTGGGATTTGTAAACGGACTGCAGCTTCAACGAATCAACCACTTGTTTCAGAACGGACTCTGATTCCAACATGCTGGCATACAGATCCGAAGGTGTGGCCATGATCGGCAGCGCGAAATTGGTGACCGCTGCAGCAATGCTCCCTGCTGTGAGTCCCATCAGCCCGGCCAAAGGTGATTCGCTCTCCGGTGGCAGCACCGTTGCTTTGCCCGAAAACGTCTTGGGAAGCAGGAAGCTAATGATGACGGCGGCAGCCGTCACAATCAGCGTGTTGACTATGATAAATCGTCTTCGACTAACCAGAGTGCTTAAAAGATTCAGCGCCCACACAGACATGTTCCTCCTGTCATTAGGATGGCATTATACTTCGGTCATCATGCGGTGTCAACTCAATTAGCAACGCCCGCGAATGTTCACATTTCGGAGACAGCTTCGCCACACGGCATGAAAGCGCTGTGGAAATGTCTTCCGAAAACTACGGCAAGAGCTGTTGCATCCTCCTCATCAACTCCGCGGACATGTCTTCCCAGATGAAATGACTTGCGACCTCACGACCCACCTCGCGAGTATGTGATTTCTCCGAGGACAGAAAATCTGCCAGAGTCTCCACCCACCACTGCGGCTCATTCGGGACTGTTCGCACTACTGCGATTGGGAAATGATTCAACTCCCCAATAGGCGACGAAACGGAGCCGATGCCTGCAGCAGTGTTCTCATAAAACTTGAGCGGGTTGAGACAGTTAAAAAACGGATTGTTAAGATAGGATAGTATTCCAACATCAAATCCTTTGACTATCGCTGGAACCTCGTCATACTCGTATTCACCCGGAAAGCGGATGTTCGGATGGTCTTGCGTGATTCGCTCGTAATCGATACCGCCAATTCTTCCCACAAACACAAAACTCCACTCTGGTCGCAGCCTTGCCATACCCTTAATCAACCCCCAATCCAGTCGCTCCGAAATGTTTCCTGCATATCCGATGCGCGGTCCCGGTATCTTGACGATGTCAGGATGCGGCTTGACCGCTTCGTCGCAGAATTTGTTGAAGGCGTCCCGGTCAAGCCCATTGCCGAATGGAAGGGCACTTCGATAGTGTGGCGAATATCTGTCGAACAGCTTCCGTGAGGTCGTCAGCAACAGGTCAACCTTCGAGCGCCATTTCACTTCCAGAGCGTCAGCCCGGGGTCGCGGTCGTCCCCAGATATCATTCAGACTATCATATATCTCATAAACACAGAAGCTGTCGGGAAAAAGCCGGGTTACATAGCCTTGTTGCGGATCGTAGTACCAGACCAACGGCGCCTTTTCAGAAATTCCTAACCGTGCTGCCAGATACCGATAGCTGTGACGCAGAGCCGCCACATTAAGCCATTCCAGTGCTCCGGCATTTTGAGCGATCTGGTCATGGACGAAGTACTTCGGCGAAAACAGTCGGAGGTTTTCCCCAATGTCTTCAATTCTGGCCGCAGAGAACATCTCGCCAAATCGTTTCGGTTTCCTCACGAGTGTCGATAGGGGACATAGTGGCCTGCTAACTGCGACAACCGTCGAGCCATGTTCCCTGACCACTTTAGCCAGAGCTTTGACCATCGGCCGCCGCGAGAAGATTGGCCAATCAACGGCCAGAAACACCAATATGATTTTGGGAAACGTTTTCACATCCTCGGCTTATCACGACTCCCGCAAGATTCCGGCTGCCGGAGAATTGACAGTTGCGGCAGCGTGGAATTGCACCGAGTCCGCTTAGAAACTACTGTTTGGGAAGCTAGCTGGCAAGAGGAATTAGGCACATCGGTTAGCGACACACGCGGACTTGAAGATCCGGAGTCGTTGATCCGGTTGAATAGCTTGGGGCACGCGCCCCTTCGCAGACCTGGCTGTGACTTGCGCGATTCCCAATGTCACGCCAACCCGTGCGAGAGGAGATTAGTGAATTGAGGCAGTAGCTCTCTGCGTCTCCGAGCTTCTCGAAGCCGTTGTCAGTTCCGTGACTTTTTCCAGCAATTCTTCGACGTTCAGCTTCGTAATGTGAGCGCTGGCTTTCAAGAATTCGGCGCGTTTTTTCATCCCAAGGTCGCCGATCGACGAGTATATGATGACCGGTAGATCACTTGTCTCTTCACGGTTGCGGATCGCACAAGTCAGCGCCAGTCCATCCATCTGCGGTGTCTCGACGTCGGAGATTACCAGATCGAACCGCTCTCCAGCTTCGATGTGTTTCAGCGCCTCCTGCCCATTCTTGGCCGCGACTACTTCAAATCCGTACTCCGTAAGCTCTACCGTCAGCATATCCCGCACCGATTGCGAGTCCTCCGAAACCAATATTCGCTTGCCGGTTGTCGCGTGGCTCAGGTCTTTCATCTTGTCGAGTTCTCTGGATCGTAGACTGGGGCTGAGACCCAGGATAATCGTCTCATAGTCCAGAAGCTGGATCATGCGCGTCTCACTTGGTTTCACGATCCCGATCACATACTTGTGATCAAAGGCGGTTAGCACAGCGTCGGCGTCAATGACGTCCTCCCAGTGGAAATGATGTATCCAGTCGATGTGGTCGACGAAGAACGCGTTGAGCATGCCGAAGAACTCGGTGATGATCACCTTCTTGTGTCCCGATCCTTCGACATCAGGTAGTCCAAGAAACGCCATCAGGTCGATTATGGGTACGACATTTTCGCGGTCACGGAACACCCCCACAACGTAATCCGGCGAGTTGGGTGTGCCGGTCAGGAGCGGCAAGTCGTTAACGATGCGTTTGACTTTAAGAATGTTGATCCCGAACGAACGTCCGCCCAGACGGTACTCCAGAATACGCACCTCGTTAGACCCTGACTTCAGATATGATTCGGCTTCGAGTCTCATATATCTTTTCCTCCCCTGACGACCGACACAGAGAAACAGGTTTCTCCAGATTCAGTCTGATATGCCTTGATCTCTCCGTGCATTGCGGTCACCGCCAATTTACAGAAATACAAACCCAACCCGGCGCCGCGGTGCCCAACATTTTTGGGGTTGTGTATTTGCCTGAATTTATCGAATAGCTCGCTTGCATTAATGTCGCCGATTCCTTCGCCACCGTTGGTGACGTTGATCGCAACCATGTCCCGATGCTCAGAGACTGTCAATCGTATGCTGCCACCGCTGTCGCTGTGCCGGATTGCATTAAACAGCAGATTGTCAACAACGCGAGCCAACAATCCACGGTCGGCTCTGACACTCAGTTGACAATCGTAATCGTTCACCGCGACCGTCACGTCCTGTTCGGAGGCGGCGATTCGCACCAAATCCACGCACTCGTCAATCACTTCGCTCACCGGGAAATCTTTCCAGTCAACTCTCTGTAAACCTTGCTCCAACCGACTAACCTTGAGCAGGTCACTGACGATCAACCGCACTCGGTTCATCGCCGTATGTGTTGATCGCAGTAGTTGCGCGTGCAGTTCGCGGTTCAGGTCAAAACGCCGCTGATCCAGAAGGCGAAGCAGTGTTTGCATAGCCGCCAGTGGTCCCTCTAAATCATGAATCAGATATAGAACCAGGCTCTCATAGTCCTCGCCTGTGGTCTTGCTCTGCAGCTCCGACTGCCCCGATTTTACGAGAGTGTTGTCGATTGCTATTTCCTTTCCCTCTTGTACCTTATGTCGAAGTGTCTGTAGCGACTCAAACCGAGACGTTCAATTGATGTATCGGAAGAACCTTCGACTCCCGTCACTTTTTCAGCCAATCAGACTGTCCGACCTCAATTCTCCTCCATTGTCATGAACGTTTCATCATGAACCCGATAGAACCAACAGCCGTATTCTCTGTCGATATCGCCTCTTTCGCTCGGTTCTTCCCCGTCGGAAGCCACCTACGGTCACAATTTTGCGTCTTCCTAACAGCTTTCTATTTGCTTATTTACAAAGTTAGTGGTTTTGTTTGTGGTAACCGTTTCGTATCTTTACGATAGAAAGCGGTTTAATTGCTCAGGAAGTACGGAAATTGGAGGTTTGATGAAGGTCAATATCACGGAACAAAACGGCGTTGCGATTATTGCCATCCAAGGCAAGATGATGGGCGGCCCCGATACGGGTGAATTGGATGAAAAACTCTATTCCCTTCTTGGCAAGGGTACCAAAATGGCCATCGTCAATCTGGCCGGTTGCGAATGGATCAATTCCTCCGGACTGTCAATCCTCATTCATCACTATAAGAAGTTTCGCGATGCCGGTGGCGAGCTGAAGCTGGCAAATCTGACCGACAAGATTGAACGGATTATGGTTATTTCCCGTCTTACCGAAGTGTTCAAAGTATATGATTCGGTGGATGCGGCGCTGAAGGACAACTAGCAACAGAGTGGGGCTATCTCGAGGGGTATTTGCGCATGTCTATCATTACCTGCAAGGGTCAAACCGGCGCCCGATCGACATCCGATCTCTGGTGCCGGTGGGGAGCTAAGCGTTCTCTTGTATCACTGATCACGGTCTGGTTGCTCTTGACCACATCCGGATTTGCCTACAAGTACGACCTTTTCGCACTTGCCGACTCCATCAAGAATACTCAGGTTGATTTGTCCCGGCAGGCTGATGTCAAGAGCCTGATTATCGAGCGAGGCGGCGCTCGCTTCGTCCTCGGATCGGGCACGCTTACCCTGACTCGCCCGATCTGCGGTCGGGTGATTGCGGCAGTTTTTGTAGGCAAAGGGCAGTTCACTCTGGTGCCTCCCAACTCCGCTGAGAGGTTTATGTTCTCCAAACTCTGTAAGGACTCGACGGCAGCCTGGGACTTCAAAGAGTTGGTTTTCTTTGCAACTGACAGTCTTTTGGAAAACCTCGAGCGGCAGTATACTTTCGGCGATCTCAAACAGGTCGGCTCACAGCAAGACCTACTCAACGACTTTGGTGAATACATTGAAAGTGAGTTTGAGGAGACCTTCTCTGCGCGAATTCTGCCTGAGTTGTTGCAGAACCGTTCGGCCGGGAGCTTCCGCGCACGCTTCAAAGCTCCTTGTGGCAATCTGATTTTCACCTACGACCCCAAGGAAGTTGAGGAAGTCAGTCTCTATAAACACACACAGACTTCCAATGACGCCTTCCCCGAACTGATCTCGAGTTTCCATTCGCCCGAGCAGTATCAGCAGTCACATTGGGGTCCTGACCATGAGAACAAGGACGCAATTGACAGCTTGGAATACGACATCAACGGCAAAATCTGGCAGTCGGCCAAAACCGATCTTCAGATCAAGCTGTCGTTTCTGCCTAATCAGGATGATTTGCAGTCCCTTCGCTTCAAGATCTTCCCTGACCTGATGCTGGAAAGCATTCGCATTACTGACGGGAATGGCGACTCGCTATTTTGGCAGAAAATCAAGAAGGAAGATGGCATTACTGTCTACTTCCCGCAACCGCTGGCCAAAGGCGTTCGGCATTCGATCCAGTTTGAGTATAGTTCCAAGGGGATGCTCGCCAAGACACCCTGGGGCAATAACGTCCTGGTTAGTTCTACAAGTTGGTATCCAAACTACGGCTATATGAAGCGCTGCAAGTTTAAACTTACTTATGCCTGTCCCGAGCAATACACCTTCCTATCGGTAGGGAAGAAGCTTTCCGAAAAGACCGAGGACGGTTTCAAGATTACTTCGTGGGATATCTCCGACTATCCCGTCGCCATGATTTCGTATAACTACGGTGACTTCAGTTGTGACACAGCTAGTGCAGGCGATGGCATTCCGATTGAGGTGTACCGCAGCAAAGCTCATCTGGCTGGCTCGTCCGGCATGCTGGAAAATGTTTTGCTTGATATTCAAGCTTCGACGTCTCTCTTTTCATTGGAATTGGCGCCTTATCCTTTTCCCCGTCTGCTGGTAACCGAGATTCCGTCAGGACACGGCCAGGGGATGCCGGGATTTCTTCATTTGGCCTGGAGCACTTTCGAGTCGCAGTTGACTCCGTATGACGATGCCTTCCGCGCTCACGAAGTTGCCCATCAGTGGTGGGGACATCTGGTCGGATGGCAAAGCTACCATGACCAATGGCTCTCCGAGGGTTTTGCCGAATACATGGGCGCGTGGTATGTCCAGCGCAAGTACCTGAACAACGAGCAGTATCGAGGCAAGTTCTTCGAGTTGATGGATAGATGGCGCGAAGATATACTCCAGTCCGGCGGCTCTGATATCTGGGGCAATTCCACGGCTTATCAGGAAGGCAACGGCGCGGGCCCTATTTGGATGGGTGTGCGATTGGCCAGTTCCAAGTCGGCCGACTATACGACACTTGTTTATAGCAAGGGGGCGTATGTCCTCTATATGTTGCGGATGATGATGTTTGATTTCAATAAGAAAGACGATTCCCAGTTTAACGCGATGCTCAAGGATTTCCTCGAGCAGTACAGTTGGAAAGAAGCTTCGACGCGCGATTTCGTTAGCGTCGCCGAAAAACACTACGGTAGCAAGCTTGACTGGTTTTTTGACGAGTGGATTTACGGCAACCAGGTTCCGATTTACCGGTGGTCAGCAACAACCACGCAGGAGCCTGATGGCCGCTATGTCGTTAACGTTGACGTTCAAACCGACAACGTCTCGCCAACCTTTCGGATGTTGGTGCCATTTACGGTTCTCATGGAAGGCGACTATCACTCGACCGTCCGTCTAGACATCGATGCCACAAAGAAGCGTATTACGCTGCCGAAGGTCCCTTACAAGCCGGTTAAATTCATATTCAATCCATACAAATCCGTGCTCTGTAAGGACATCAAACTATAGCTTTGCGGCGTTCCATTTGGTTTGGCTTCAGTCACTCAAACGAAGATCGCAGTCTCGGCTCTGATAGGCGAGACTGACGGCTCTTCACTTTTCTGTAACTCTTTTTCGACGTCCGTCGTATACTATCTCAATTGATATCCGTACCATCCATAACGTGGGAATTGCAATGATCGAAGCAAGAGAACTATGTAAAAACTTCAAAGACAAAAAACGGGGTGTGGTCAAAGCGGTGGACCACGTTTCGTTCAGCTGCAAAGCGGGCGAAGTTTATGGCCTGCTTGGCCCCAACGGCGCCGGCAAGACCACGACCCTGCGCATTCTGTCTACTGCCCTGAAACCGACGTCCGGCACGGCGATAATCAACGGAACTGATGTCACCGTCGATCCCCAGAAAGTACGCTCGCAAATCGGCTTTCTCTCCGGCAATACCGGCCTATATGGTCGTCTAACGGCCCGGGAAATGGTGACCTACTTCGGCAACCTCTATGGTATGGAAAAACAAGCCATCCGTCGCCGCTCCGATGAGCTGTTTGCATTGCTCGACATGAAAGATTTCGCCGATTCCCGCAACGAGAAGCTCTCCACCGGTATGAAACAGAAAGTCTCGATTGTCCGTTCGGTGCTGCACGATCCGCCGGTCATGGTTTTTGATGAACCGACCAACGGTTTGGATGTCATGAGCTCCCGCACCATCGTCGACTTCATCAAACACTGCCGCGATTCGGGCAAGTGCGTGATCTTCTCGACGCACATTATGTCGGAAGCCATGCGTTTATGTGACCGAGTGGCGATTATACATAATGGCCGTATCTATCGTGAGGGCACGGTCAACGACCTCTTGCAGGCGACCGGCCAGAACAACCTTGAAGATGCCTTCATCAAGATCGTGGGAGAGTGAATCATGCAACTTAGAAATATCGGAACTATCTTCCGTAAAGAGGTCAAGGACACAATCCGCGATCGTCGCACGATGATCTTTGCATTCGTCATGCCGATCATGGCAATGCCGCTGCTGATGACGGTGATTTTCAAGATCCAGATGGGTGCAGTACAAAAGATCGAGCACGCGCGCTCCGATATTGTAATCCAGAATATCGCCGAGCTCCCGAAGGATCTACATGACTCGCTGATGGCAGATACATCACTATTCCAGGTCAAGACCGAGGCGGATTATCCTGGCAAGAACTTGTTGGATGAACTCAAGCAAAAGGCCTTTCAGTTGCTCGTGATTGTGCCTAACAATTTCACGAAAGCCATCGAACTGGAGTCTCCGACTGGTATAGAAGTATATTATGATCGCGGAGAGGAGCTTTCATCGGCTGCCTACGGCAAGCTAGATAGCGTCATGACTTGCTACCGTGATCGCGTTGTTGAGTCCCGCGTGGTGAAACGTCAGATTTCCAAAGATGTCCTCAGACCGTTCGACATTCAAGGCAATAACGTCGCTTCGGCCCAAAAAGTGGCCGGGAAGCTGTTCGGCGGAATCATACCGTACTTCCTGATTCTCACTTGCTTCCTCGGTGCCATGTCCCCCGCTATCGACCTTGGGGCAGGGGAGAAAGAACGCGGCACGATCGAGACGCTTATGGTTGCCCCCGCAACTCGTGGCGAATTTGTGCTTGGCAAGTATTTTGTCATCATGCTGACCGGCATCATGGCTGGTTTGATGTCGCTCGCATCCATGACCATCTTTTTCAGATATATGGCCAGCGATCCAACGATGAAACAAATGGCAGAAATGCTAGCCATCCAGTTCGATATGCGGACCCTGTTTCTCATTCTGGCTGTTGTAATCCCCGTTGCGGGCATCTTTGCGGCGATACTCCTCTCGATATCGATCTTCGCCAAATCCGCCAAAGAGGCACAGGGCTACGTCGGCTTCCTCAATTTTGTTCTGGTATTGCCTGCTTTTGCGGCGCTGGTTCCCGGCGTGGAACTGAACTACCAGATTGCCTTGATTCCGATTGTCAATATTTCGCTGATCATCAAGTACGCCATCGCCGGCACCATAGAATGGAAGTATGTGATCACTGCCTTCGTGTCGCTATTCGCTCTTGCAGCGCTAGCGCTATATTTCGCCAAACGTTGGTTCGAGCGCGAGGAAGTACTATTTAGAATGTAACGGCGTCTCTTGAGCGTTACGCGAAGCTATTTGGGGCGGACCTTGTGTCCACCCTTGCTTTTTTCGGCGCCTCGGATATAGTTTCCGATATTCCATCTACTTAGCCAAGGACACAATGGCCAGACTTGCTAATCAGGCCGACGTACGTATATTACTCTAGTATGCCGATTCAGCCGCCGTCTACTGCTTCCACTGAACGCCAAGGTTTTGCCAACATCGTCCGCGCGCTCCGTCACCGTAACTACCGGCTCTTTATCACCGGCCAGAGTTTCTCTCTCATCGGCACCTGGATGCAGTCGATCGCTCTCAGTTGGTTGATCTACCGTCTGACCGGATCGGCCTTTCTTCTCGGCGTAGTCGGTTTCACGAATCAAATACCGGTGACCATCTTCGCGCCGCTGGCAGGCGTCTTTGCCGATCGCTGGAACCTGCACCACACGATAATCATCACCCAAACTCTGGCATTGATTCAGGCATTTCTGCTTGCGGCTTTGGTCTTCACTCAGACAGTTCAAGTCTGGCAGATTATCGCGCTCAGCCTGATGCTGGGCTTTATCAACGCCTTTGATACTCCCTGTCGTCAGTCGTTTATCGTCCAAATGGTAGATGACAAACGCGACCTCAGTAACGCCATCGCTCTCAATTCCAGCATGGTCAATGCCGCGCGCCTGATTGGCCCGTCGATAGCCGGAGTGCTGATCGCCTGGGTAGGGGAGGGAGCTTGTTTTCTCGTTAATGGCTTCAGCTACATGGCGGTGATTATCGCCTTGCTGGCGATGCACATTGTGCATAAGCCAAGCTCCGGCAATGGCGGCCACGTCATCAGCAATCTCAAGGAAGGCCTTCGCTATGCTTTCGCCACACCGCCGATACGGTCGCTGCTGCTGTTGATGGCGGCGATCAGTATCATCGGGCTGCCCTATCCGTCGCTGCTACCGATCTTCGCCAAGGACATTCTGCATGGCGGTGCGCACACGCTCGGTTTCCTGATGGGAGCCACCGGCGTCGGGGCGCTTTGCGGCGCGATTTATCTCGCTTCCAGACGTAATGTTATCGGCCTCGACAGAGTGCTGTCGATGGCCGGTGGATTGCTCGGTATCGGGCTCATCTTCTTCTCGCTCTCTCGCGTCTTCTGGTTGTCACTCGGCATGATGTTTTTCATCGGACTCGGTATGATGACACAGGTTGCCTCCACCAATACACTTTTGCAGACCATCGTCGATGATGACAAACGGGGTCGCGTGATTAGTCTGTTCATCCTGTCATTTATGGGGATGGTCCCTCTCGGAACACTGATTGCCGGTTCTGTTGCCAGCGCTATCGGCGCGCCTTTGACTTTGGCGATTAACGGCGCGGTCTGTATTGTCGCCTGCCTGATTTTCATCATCCAACTCCCCAAGTGGCGCAAACAGGTCCGCCCGATTTACGTCGCCAAAGGCATCCTACCGCCTTTCGGTTCAACGGAATAGCCAATAGGACAGGCATTCCTGCCGGCGCGAGAATCAAATCTGCCATGGAACTTCTCCCGTCGCGCTCTGTTATAATGGACGATAACAGTCCACCTAACATCGCCGCGTCGTCATGGCGCGAAACGAAAGGATTAACAGATGCCGAAGTATATAATCGAGCGGGAAATCCCCGGGGCGGGGAAGCTGTCATCATCTGATCTGCAGTCGATCTCGCAGAAATCATGCAACGTGTTGAATGAACTCGGTCCCGCGATTCAATGGGTCGAGAGCTATGTCGTCGATGACAAGGTATATTGCGTATACAATGCGCCGAGCGAGGATCTGATTAAGGAACATGCGCGAAAGGGAGGCTTTCCGGCCAACAAGATTTCGCAGGTTCGCGCCATTATCGATCCGACTACGAGCGAAGGTAGTATTCGGTAGAGTTTAGTGCTGTGTGTCAAGCCCACTTAGGGCTTGACGCTCTCCTGAATTTTGGAGCGGAAGCGCTTCTGCTTTTTTCGGTCATACCGGATGAAGTGCTTTTGAAAATGCGCTTTGTGACATAGGGCCAGTACTCAAGAAAGATATCTTATGAACGAATTCCTTCAACCAACTGACCAACGTCCTGCGGCAACCAGAGTCGCTGATGGAGAGGATCGGTTCGGCGAGCATCGCGGACTGGGCATCAGCTCTATTAGTTTCAAAGTCTCCGCATCTGACAGCAACGGCCTTTTCATCCTCGAGAACACATTTCGACAGAAGGGGGGACCGGCGCTGCACCTGCATTACGGCCAAGATGAGTGGTTCTACATCATTGAAGGTGAGTTCATTTTCGAAGTTGGTCGGGAGAAGTTCCTACTAAAACCGGGAGATTCGTTATTGGCGCCACGTTTAGTCCCTCATGTCTGGGCGTATACCGGCGGCACTCGCGGCAGAATCCTGATTACATTTATGCCGGCGGGCAAGATGGAGGCCTTTTTTCGCGAAGTGACAAAGGCTAACGCGATGCCACCGCAGGATCCCGAACTGTGGCGCTCCCACGGCATGGAGCTCCTTGGACCGCCTCTTACGCTGGAGTAACTAAGTTGAAATCCTCCTGGTTTTGACTCTTGATCTAGCATTTTTCCCCTTGACATCACGCATTTTATCGAGCTTACTATCAACGGTATTGATATGCTTGGAAAGGTAGGGTGGGTGTTACGTTTGAAGCAGGATTGGTCGTAAAGGAAGTGGGCCACAACAACTGTGGGGTACCGAGTTAATATTGAGGCAAGCATGTTACGTTTTATTCGAAGATTGTTCGGACTGGTAGTACCGGAGGACGAGCCACCGACTCAAGTCCATGGAGAAATGACCGAGGAATCAAAGCGCCTCTTTGATTCTCACTTGGCTTTGGCGGAGTTCTGGTGGGATGCGTTCAATCGGCGGCGCGAGTATGACTGGAAGATATCCATTAGTTTATGGACCGCGATAGCGGCCTTTGTGGCCGTTATATTGACTGCCGATCTCAGCCGAATAGGAGTGCTTCCGAAGATCGCGGTTACAATGGCGGCGGTACTGATCCCATTTGCTCACGCAAGATGGATGAAGAACATTACTGCAGTCAATAAGCATGACAAGAAGAAAGCTTCGCTATACGTAGCTAAGTGCAACGAAATTATCGGAATGCAACTGTCCAGCGATATCAGGAAGAAGGACGACGAGTATTCAGAGCAATCAACTAAAATTCTGCGAAATTGGTCCAGCTGGTTCCATCTGTTGATAACAATGATTCTGTGTGCTCTGGCCATCCTGTTTCTGTGGTTCGCAGATCCGGGTGAGGTGCGCCAGCATATCTATCGGGCTGAGTCATCCGGCACAAGCATCGACCAAGTTTGTCGCTGGTGAACATATACGGAAAGGATAACCTATGGATTCCGCGCCAAGAGTAATGGTAAGCTCGACATTCTATGATCTCCATCAGTTACGCTCGGATCTAGCTCACTTCATCTCTGACCAACTGGGGTATGATTCTCTCGTTTCAGAGTTGCCGTCGTTCCCAGTAGATCCTGATCTCGATACGATCGAAAACTGCAGAGCGCGTGTTGAGAAAAACGCTGATATATTTGTTCTGGTGATTGGTGGAAGATATGGTCAAGTGGATAAGCAGATCGATAAATCCGTAACGAATCTGGAGTATCTGACTGCACGAGCAAAGGGCATACCGATCTATGTCTTTGTAGACAAGAGCATACTGGCAGTATTCCCGGTCTGGAAGAGCAACCCAGAAGCAGATTACTCGCAGACGGTGGACACCCCAAGGCTATTCGAGTTCATAGATCATGTCAGGAATGAAGAAAGAGTCTGGACGTTTGCATTTGAAAAGGCACAAGATATTGTTGACTCACTGCGTGTGCAGTTTGCATATCTCTTTAGTGATGCTCTGCGACTGCGCAATCGATTCACAGGTTCAGGGCTTCCCCCCTTCCTGTCGTCTCTCGGTCCAAAGTCGTTGCGTATCGCTTTGGAAAAGCCATTAGGCTGGGAGTATCGACTGTTTCTACAATCGTGGATGGACGGCCTGGACAGCCAGGCAAGTCTACTCCGTGAGTATCGCGTTGGATTAAGGATCGGGATAGCTGAGTCTGTTCCTGCCAATAGAGCGGGGGAATGGATGAGCGCTCGCATGTATGAGCTGACGGGGATATCCGAATCAATGACAACCCTTGTAAATCAACAGCTACTGGAAGCTTTTGGTAAGGATGGAGAACCCGGAGATGTAGAAAAAATTGTATGGGTTTCATCCATGTTGGATAAGGCAGTTGAGAGTGCTCTGAATTGGGCTCTACGCGTGAGGTGCGCGTCAATAGAGGAGCCTTTTGATAGTCTGGCTCCCGAATTGGCTCTATTTATGGACGATCTTATTAACGAAATCGTGTGCTACCCGAAAGAAACCTTGTCTCTGGTGGAGGAAGCCTTGTGTGCACCAAGAACGGGGAAGCCACGAATCATTGAACACACACTGAAACTTAGACTCTCGAACACTGAGAAGTTTTATCAGGAGCTAGACAAGGTAAAACGCTTCTATGGCTTAAGGGGCTGATAGTCGAGTAGGTCGAAACCCTTGCCCGGTCCCCCACAACTTGCTGTGGGTTGGTGGCATGACGTAGCCCTCCCCCCAATTTTCCCCTACCCTCAACACCCGCCGTTGGTTATCCTCTCCCCATGACACGAACGCTGATATACGATACTTCGCAACTGATCACCTGCCGGCAGGACTCTGATCGTCCCAAAATCGGTGAGAATTTCCGGCGGCTGGAGTTGATCGAGCAGGGGGCGATGGTGGTCAACGATCAGCGTATCGAATGGGTAGGCCCGGAATCGGAAATCAGTTCGCAGTATCCCGACCGCCGTTTTGACAGCACTATCGCCGCGAAAGGGGGTGTTGTCACTCCCGGTTTGGTCGATCCCCACACGCATCCGATCTTTGCCGCCACGCGCGAACATGAATTTTATCTGCGCAACGCCGGGAAGTCCTACATGGAAATCGCCGCAGCCGGTGGTGGTATTCGTAACTCAGCGCGCAAAACCCGCGCCACAAGCTTTGATAAGCTCTGTCGGAATGCCGTCCGGTTTCTCGATCAGATGCTAAAATCGGGCACCACGACTATCGAAGCCAAATCGGGTTATGGCCTGTCAACAAAGGCGGAGCTCAAGTCGCTGGAGGTCATCCACTGGCTGAATGACAATCATTCCATCGACCTGATTCCGACATTTATGGGGGCGCACGAGTTTCCGGATGAATATCGCGACAACCGCGAAGGCTACGTCCGGTTGCTGATTGACGAAATGATTCCCGAAGTTGCTCACAGCAAACTTGCTGTCTTCTGCGATATCTTCACCGAAGCCGGTGTTTTTGATCTCGATCAGTCGCGTCGCATTATGACTGCCGCAAAAGGGCATGGTCTCAAACTGCGTTTCCACGCGGAAGAATTGAAATCCATCGGTGGCGCCGAATTGGCTGCCGAAATGGGAGCGATCAGCGCCGATCATCTGGTACATATCACCGATACCGGCATAACGAAGATGGCCGAAGCGGGGACGATTGCCGTTTTGCTTCCGGCTACTACGTTTTTCCTTGGTCACAAAGAATATGCTCCCGCGCGGAAGATGATCGATCAGAGCGTTGCGGTTGCGCTGGCAACCGACTTTAATCCCGGTTCATCCTGCACAACCTCGTTGCCCGCCGTCATGACCATTGCGGCGATCTATCTCAAAATGACCGCCGAGGAAATCCTCAATGCCGTGACCATCAATTCGGCCTGTAGTCTCGGCCTGCAGAAAGATATCGGTTCGCTGCAACCGGGGAAATTCGCCGATTTCGTGATCTGGGATGTAGAAAACTATGAACAGATTCCGTACCTTTTTGCACAGAACCCGGTCAGGAGCGTCTTTAAGCGAGGGAGACAAGTTGTATGAAAGCGGTCTGCGCAATTTGTGTGGCGCTTTTTGTTGTCGGATGCGGCGTTTACTCGTTTTCCAGTTCATCGCTAGGGGGCGTTAAGACTGTGGCGGTTCCGCAGTTCGAGAACAAGACGGTGGAGTACGGCATAGAGGGAGACCTGACGGCCAAGGTGATTGATCGATTGATTACTGACAACGCGCTGAAAGTCGTGGCGCTCGCCGATGCTGATGCCGTTCTGCGCGGGGAAATCGTTAGGTATGAGCGGGTCGCGTACACATATGACAAAAGCGACAACGTCAGCGAATACAAAGTCAATATATATGTGAACTTCACTTTGGCGCGTAAAGGGGGCAAATCGCTGCTCGAAAAAACCAATATGCTCGGTTTTGGCGTGTACAATGCCGCCGAGCAGACCGAGGATGACGGCAAACAGGCGGCTATCGATAAACTCGCACGCGATATTGTCGATGAAACTACCAAAACCTGGTAGGCGCTATTGCGCTGATCGCGTATAAGTTGTATAATACAGTGTCAAGCATAGACATGAGGTTATAAATGAAATCAGTCAAGACCATTCTCTGCCTTGTTCTCTTTCTCGCCCTGTCGGCGTCGTTGTTCGCCAGTAAGGCCAAGACCGGCACAACGGCCTATCCTTTCCTGAAAATCGGTGTCGGCGCCAAATCCCTGTCAATGGGCGGAGCATTCGTCGGGTTGGCGGATGATGAATCAGCCGTCTATTACAATCCGGCAGGAATCATCGGCTTCCAGCAGAAAGCGATTTCCGGATCATACATGAATTACATTGCTGACATTCAATCGGGCAATCTGACTGTAATTCTGCCGAAATCATCTGCCGCTGTTGTGGACGTGGAAGGCTTGGGCGACGAGCCGGTTTTCCACGACGCTCAGTCGGCGTTTGCCTTTTCGGTTGTCTATCTGAATTACGGAAAAATCGACGAGACCAATATCGCGGGCGACATCATCGGCGACTTCGGCGGGTCGGACATGGCTATTGGAGCTACCTATGCCCGTAAGCTCTCAGCGCAACTGGCTTGCGGCGGGACGGCCAAGTTTATCTATCAGAAGATAGACCAATATTCCTCCACCGGTTTGGCGGTCGATGCCGGCTTGCTCTATCGGCTTAGGGACGGTAGAACGAACCTTGGTCTCTCCGCTTCAAACGTCGGCGTTCAGCTTTCCGGTTTGTCGCCGGAACATAAAGATCCATTGCCGATTATCCTGCGCGGCGGTGTCTCGCATCGTACGATGGAATTACCGCTGACGGTGGCACTTGAGGCGGTCTATCCTACTGACAATGACATTTATGGTTCGATTGGGTTGGAGATTCATCCCAACATCCCCATAGCCTTACGGGTTGGCTACTCCAGTTTTGGTCAGAATTACAAGACCAGTGGCGGCAAAGACAACACCGCCGGATTCTCCTTTGGCGCTGGATTCAAACTGGCCAAAATCGCTGTCGATTACGCCTTTCTGCCTTATGCCGATCTCGGCTCGCTTCACCGAGTTGGCTTCGCCTATAGGTGGTAGAAGATGAAGCGTCCCTTGGGTTTCGCGCTGATATTGTTGTCTTGCTGCTTGCTTGGGCTCACCTGCAGCAAATCGGCGCCGTCGCCCCGCGAGCGCGTCCTGGACTTCGTTCGCTTGATCCAGGCCGACTCCTTGCCGAACATCCTGCCTTTCGTTGACTTAGACTCAGTTGCCACCTATGAATACGCCGGCGCCAGATATGACTCTCTTTCCTTGCCGGAGAAGAAAAACCGTCTGACTGATGGTTTCCGTGGGGATGGCGAGTACCGCAAGATCTGGAGCCGTTCGCAGATTGTCGTCAACGAGGAGAGCTTCCTGAACGACACCACTGCCACCGTCGAGATTTCGTTCATCGATCGTGCCACGCGTATTCAATACTACAGCCAGATGGGACTCAAGAAACGCATCTCCAATTGGGTAATCTGCAGCTTCAAAGTCAACTGATCGAACTCGATTTTTGCACCGTCAGTACGCTACGTGGCCGCAATTGGCTCTATGCTGCCTATGTCCCCGCGGAAGCACAAAATGCTTCCAAAAGCGCATTACATGAGTCATCAATTCGGACGTCATGGAGGAGGGTGGCCCCGGTCGGGGTATCATAAACGAGCCATTTTCGCAAGCGCATGCACAACGTAGCCTTGTCACGATTCAAATATTGCGTACGGCAAAAAATTTCTTGCGCTTCCCTGCCACATTTTGTATGGTGCGATCTGTTGTTTTTAAGAAAGCTAGCTGTTCTGATAATATAGTCACGGAGGAGATAATGTCGGTTGGGAAGTCGTTTGTTGCCTTTATGGCAATCTGTTATCTGGCAATTCTCATAATCGGGTGTACCGGTGACCAAGGTCCGGCTGGTCCTGGAGGATTTATCGGTACGGAGGGCCCCCCGGGGCAAAACCTGGTTATCAGCCCGGTTGCTGACCGTACCTTTGGCATTCTCGTTGCCAATTCTACGGCATCTGATTTTGTCGGTGCCGCCAAGGTCATATTGACCTCAGATACAAACTCCATCCCCGGTTCCGATCGGGTGGTTGCTCGACGCTTGGACACGGCGCCTGTTATCGATGGCATTGATGGCGGCGACGCCGAATGGGGCAGTGCTGTCGCATCCACGATTACGCTGGACTCGATAGCCGGCAAGTATAACGGGATTACTTCAGCTCTGGTGCGCACCGCTTACGACCGGCAGTATGTGTACATGCAGGTCAAATGGACCGAAGTCACTTTCGACAGCTTCGCTCCGAGCAAGGATGTCAACAAGCTCATGTGGTCCTGCGACAGTGCCAGCACTCCCGTCTGGGTTCGCAGTGGTGGTGAAGACATGCTTTGCTTGGGTTGGCAATTGACAACCATTACTGGCTGGAGCACTGACGGTATCAAGGCGATCTTTGACGGCTCTGTCTTCCGCACACCGGCTTCCGGAGAGATAGCCGATCTGTGGGTCTGGCAGTCGACGGAAACCTACTACTCGGGCTTTTTGGGCGACAAAGTCGTGAGATACGCAGACGCTGGTGATGCTTCGCAGTTTGATGCGGGTACCTTGCCGGCCTTTGCGATTGAGAACTCTGCTACCAGCAGCAAGCCGACCTACATGAGATCTGGTTCGCCGGCGGAAGGCACATCATATCCGCTGTACAGCTACGAGTTCACGAAATTCGACACAAAGAAGACGTGGAAGAACCATGCCACGATACCTGGATACATTTCGTTTATTCCCTCCGGTTCGACCGCTGATGTGCGGTCAACCGCTACCTATGATAACGGTACTTGGACCGTCGAGCTTCGCCGGTTGAGACAGACTGGCAATGGCGACGACACGGTTCTGTGAGCAATGTCGCTTTCGGATGAGAGGCGTTCATGATTTTGACTATAGTTTTCCGGTTTTGGAAATATTAGGGAGGAATTAATGCGTAAGTGGAGTTTTATCCTCTTTTGTTTAACAGCACTGGCTGGCCTGATCGTGCTGGTCGGGTGTGAGGGGGACACCGGGCTGACAGGTGCTAAGGGGTCGAAAGGTCGCCAGGGAACTGCCGGCTATGACCCCAATCAACTGCCACCTGCAGATCGTGTATTTGCTTTTGTGGTCACTAATGCCACCGAAAATGCAATCGATGGAAAGAAGCAGGTTCACCTGACCTTCGATTCCACTGCGAAGGCGACAAGAGACACTGTCGTCGCCAGCAAAGTCTCCGTGCCCCCGTTGATCGATGGGCTTGATGGCGAGGAATACGAGTGGGGAGCACAGAAGTCCAAGATAGCTCTGAGCTTTCTCGATCCTGATTCCGCCATTGTCGGCGCCCGGGATAGCAAGCTAAAGAGCGGAGTCGTTCGAGTGGCTTATGATGATGACAACATCTACTTCCAGTTCCAATGGCAGGAGCAACCCGTCAAGATCGGAGAAGTGGAAGTGGCATCGGTCGGTGAATCGAAAGAACCCAGCATGTTGAACTTCAAGTACAAGAGTGGTCTGGCTAACAAGTGGGTGAAGCGGTTTTCCTGTGAGGCTAAGCCTGATTCAGCTTGGGACACGAGTTACACCTTCGTGCGTGTGACTTACCATCCGATATGCGTCACCCCTAATCAGGAACCTTGTTCATGCTACGATCTGCGGCCTGATCATACTCTTCCCGGATATATCGCCCCCGATACATCCTATCTCTGGGTTGAAAAGACCGGCGGAGAAGATCGGCTGGTTGTCTTCTTCCCCGATGAGGCGGCAGCCGGATGGCAGGATGTTGCGTTCAAGCAATTCTTCGGTTTCTCCACAGGCAGTTCCGACATTCCCAGTAACCTGTTTGTCGATGTCTGGGCATGGGGTGCGGCGAGAACGCGACCCGTCAGTATAGCTGACGACTGGAGCATAAGTGCGGCCGGAGCGAAACCCGATGGCGGTCAGGCGCCGTATATGGACAACTACATTGCGTCCGATTCGCTCCCACGGTATATGAACCGCCGCGATCCCAATGTTCGCACATCCCCGGGAAGCAAATCGACGGTAGCAATTTACCCACTCTGGTATTTCGACGCCGTGGGTTACTCGCGGTTTGGCTGGGAAAAAGGCACTGATAGAACGCCGATCAACTGTTATCTACCCGGTATCATTACTATGATCCCATCCGGTAGTCGGGCCGATGTTTACACGGCTGCCCGTTTTGACAACGGCTTCTGGACGGTCGAGATGAAGCGTGCTCGCAGAACCCATAACGGCGATGACGTGCAGTTTTAGGAGGAGTCGACTAATATGAAAAAACTGATGATGCTCATTCTTTCCGGGTTGGTGGCGATTCTTCTGCTGCAGGTGATAGGCTGCGAAGGTAATGCCGGCAAACGCGGCACTATCGGTGACCCCGGAGACACCGGCGATCCTTACAGCCAACCGGTTCCCGATAACCGCTATTTCGCGCTGGCCATAGGCAACAATAGCGTTGTTGCTCACAACGGCGCACCCAAACTCTATCTTGTTTTCGACACCCTTCATGCTAACGCCGGCGACACAGTGGTTTGTCAGCGTCTGACCGGCAGCAACGTGCCCGAAGTCGACGGTATTGATGGTGGCAGCGCTGAATGGAACGACAAGTATACTGACATTGTCTTGCGCAAGGGAGCGCTCTATGACAACAAAATCGAAACGGCGCGCGTTCGAGCGGCCTACGACGAAAACTACATTTACTTTCAGGTAAAATGGACTGAGGTTACCGATTCGGCGCTCGGCTTGGCTGTGGCCGAAGACCTCTATCCCAGCAAATGGGTTTTTGACTCGCTCGTTGCACCGCTGAAGTGGAGCAAAGTTGTCATGGGGGATGAAGACAGGGTGATGTTGATGTTCGAAATCACGCCACTCGATTGGTTTGAACACGACGGTTGCACGGTGACCTGCCATGCCGGCACCGAGACCGCTAACATTCCAGGGACAAACTACCACAGCACGAAAAGTGCGCAGGCCAAAATGGATATCTGGAGTTGGTCCTCCGTCACTTCCAATCCGACCGGTTATGCGGACGACAAATATATGGATGGAACCGGTCAGATTCCGGACGCGTTTGAAGTGCTCAAATACACGGATGGCATCAAGGGAGATATTGGTCGGGCGACTTCGATGTCTAACTTGTTCTTTGTATACACTACTACCGACACTTCGGCCTACCGTCCGCTATATCTGTCGGCGACCGATCCTGACTCGATCGCCACCTATCCCCTCTGGGATTGGCAGATCACTACGTACACAGTTACGGGTTGGCGCCTGGGATTTGCGGTTCCGACTTTCGTAACCACAGTCCCGACTCTAAGTCGCGCGGATATCATGTCGCGTGGCAAGTTTGATAATGGCACTTGGACTGTCGAGTTTAGGCGTCTGCGCGCCACCGGCAACGGAGATGATACCAAGTTCTAAGACGATGTCGTGATCGGCTGATTCTCAATCAGCAGACTCGAATACACAAGGCCGTTGTTCAATCCGAACAACGGCCTTTTGCTTTGCGCCTGCCACAATAGGTTCCGTCAGCGAACTTGTCGGGACTGTTGAAAGACTGTTGTCGCCATGAATGTCGCGACTAAAGTCGCTCCTACAGCTATTTGACACGGGCTGCTAACGTGGCTTGTAGGAGCTACTTCAGTCGAGACCCGCTTCCTCTGACACAACTGCGTCACTCAGCGCAACAGTGTTAGCGAGGTGTTTTCAACAGTCCCTTTGTGGAGCGCGTTGGGGAAAGGGTTCCCGATGGCGCATGAAATAATCTCTCTTTTCGTAGTTTCTTCTTGACTTTGCGGGGAGCATCCACTTTTACTGGTTATTAAGGGGCCGGTGACGCCAGTTCTTTTGACAACCCATTGAGTATAGCGGCTAGACAGAATCAATACTCGTGACCGCCTGAGGTTCACGTTCGGCTATTGGCGTGTGGCCTCTGTCGAGGGTTTGCTTATGCTAGTGTCACGCGCTGTGGGCCGGGGTCCTCCGCCGCTATTCGGAAAAGAAGTGCTTTGGCGAATGCACAAAATGAAGTTATTAACGTCCGTAACAACGGAGGAATTTGGTGCGGGCTGGGGTGTGCTTTTTTTGCGGCCCGCGCCCGAGGATAGCTTAATCTTACACTCTGAATGGGAGAGAAATAGATGAAAACCCAAAACCTTAACATGTTGAGGACAGTAGTACTTCGACCAATGGCAGGCAGACTCGCCTCGTTCGTGGCGATACTGGTTCATCGATTGGGATTCGACAGGAAGCAGACCCCTGCGTACAGTTTGCTACTTTGCTTTGTCTTAGCAACTGCGGTCGCGTGGGCTGTGGGCTGCAATGAAAAGGGCGACTGGGGTAGCTCAATCAGCGGGATTGTTCTGGACAGCATCTCACAGGCGCCCCTCGACAGCGCTTGGGTTAGCACATCAGAAAACCGCGAAGCCCGCTATACCGATAGCACTGGGAGTTTCAGCTTGGCGACCTTCGGAAGACCACATCGCATTTTTGCCGGTAAAGCGGGATACCGTACGAAAACTCAGTCAATCCCCGGAACGAATCTCGATGTCAAGGGAGTGAGGATCGAGTTGGCGCCGGAAACGCTATGAGTCCGTTTGGTCGGGCGCTTGCCTGTCAGGTCGTATGTTTCTGGAACGAACGCGAGGCAATTGCGCGTTAAAGGAGGATTTGTGTTTAAACAAGGTCTATTATTGTTGTTCGTAGTTTGTGTGGCATGGTGTTCACTGCAAGCTGAACGAAGACTGTCGTACCTCGAATTGAACTGCCAAACGTTTGCGGAGATGGCTCCGATCATTGATTCGCTACAAATGACGGGTCTCAACGTAGTTCACATATTTCCGCCACAGGCAGTAATAGTCGAGGCAGGGGATATTGACGTGCCAGCGATGCAGTCTAATTCCATGATAAGATTGGCGGTACGTGACCTTTCGTCTGCCACAGTGACATCCACCAAGCCGGCAAACGAACTCGCATTCGCCGCATGGAAATACATCACCGATCCGGCGAATGCCACCGACGGTCTGCGCGATTCATCAGCGCGATTGCTGAATTGTCAGGATGACTTTTCAGACATCCCGCTCAATCTAACTGATCAACCTCCTCTCCGTGCTCCAATGATGTCTCCCACCG
Organism: uncultured bacterium; assembly: GCA_903930455.1. GTDB lineage: Bacteria > Zixibacteria > MSB-5A5 > CAIYYT01 > CAIYYT01 > CAIYYT01. Next base: position 50,596 of record CAIYYT010000193.1, read on the forward strand.
GCATGATAACGGGAAATTTTATGTTAGGCAGGATTGCAGTTAAGATGGTTTTAATGGAGAGCAGCGGCCCGGCAGAGAATTGGGGTCCTGTCTTCGAGAACAAGACGGTCTCGGAGATCGTGCAAGGTTTGGACTGGCTTTCCTCTCAAGCTGAGCGGCGCGGGCAGCGGGTTTCTTGGGTATATGACGTTTCCCTGGGTGTCCCCACCGATTTTGAGCCGATTCAAGAACACTCCGTTCCCTACTATAGCGCTATCTGGCCGCCGCTCAGTTGGGAGTTCAAGTGGCTCGATGATGCATTTTCGTATCTTGGCTTTTCATCAGAATGGGACGGCGCATTTGCTTTGGCAAACTACATGCGTCGAATCTATCAGGCAAACTGGGGCTTCTCGGTGTTCGTCGCCATGGACAATAACGATCCGGATCACAAGTTTACGGATGGCAAGTATGCCAAGGTCGAACATTTCGTAGAGTGGTCGGGCACAAACATAACCAAATGGCCAGGCTGTGTGGTCGTCATGACTTACAACAATGGCGGAATTGGTCCAAACTACATGGACGAAGTACTCAGGCATGAGGTCGGGCACATTTTCCGCGCCGCGGATGAGTATGAGGAGGCCGACGATTGTCACAGCAGCGCCTGCGATGATGCCTATGGCTACCTCCGAGTAGACAACGGCAATTGCGAAGTGTGCAATCCGAACTCCGTCGATTGCTCCATGAAGTTCAACGACTCAGTGCTGTGCGACTACAGCGTTGGTCAACTTGGCTGGCGGGACACGACGGGCGATGGCGTGTCAGACGCCATTCAACCAAGCAATGGTGGCTGGATGTCCGTCCCAAATCTCAATCTTGGTGACTTGGTACGCATCTACACCGTCGCTGATGACTTCGTCAACCTGATCGCGGTTACATCGGATAACATGGCCACACAACCCGCCAACTATGTCATCTGGGACGGCCACAACTATGATGATCAGGCTTGCGCACCTGGTGGGTACAAGGTGACCATCAACAACGGCGGGCAATTTCAGAGGCAGCTGCATGGTAATGACCCGGTCACCCCCGCCTTTACTGGCATTAGCTACACCTACACCAGCGGTAATCTAAATTGGAGCCTCAGCGGTAGTTTCGCCTATGTCCGTTGCTTCATCTACAATGCGTCCAACAACCTGATCGCTCGCCCGATCTGGGACAAACTGTATTCGGCTAATTATCCGCAGTCGCTTGATGTGCACTTTCTTCCGCCAGGGCAGACTTACACCGCCAGATTCTTCGGTTGGTGCCCAGATGGCGGCAAGTCACAAACTGTGAACTACAGCTTTGCGCCGTGCACTTCCTGCGGTGACGCCAACAGCGACAACTCGATTGACTTGTCCGACGTGGTGTTCCTGATAGCCTACATCTATTCAGGTGGTGCTGCTCCGGGAGACTGCAACTACCCACGGGGCAAGGGGGACGCCAACGGCGACGGCACCGTGGATATCTCTGACGTGACCTACCTGATTGCGCGCATCTTTTCCGGTGGTCCAGCGCCGCACTGCTACGGGCTGTAACTCTCGTCGGTCGAGACTCCGTGGTTTGACTCACGCTCTTGCTGATTTGCAATCAGCAGACTCGAATAGACAAGGCCGTTGATCCTTCCTGACAACGACCCTTTTCTTTGGTTATTCGCTATTCGGCATCCTTACAATCAATATTCTCCACACCGCGCAAATCCGTTTCCTGTCGCAATTTCCACTTGCCATTTGCCTGTGCTTTGCTTATCCTTTCTTGGGTTATCCATATTCGATTCGCGCCCATGTTGCGCGGGTGTATATCTGAATGGGCAAAACATGCTTCTAAAGAGCCGCGACATTTATCTACGATTCCTCCGAAAAACCGACGCGGCTAGCCTTCACGCCGCAATTAAGGAGAACCGGAGCGAGTTTGAAAAATACGTCTTCGGCTCGACGCACCTGCACTCGTTGCGGGTGGACCAGATGATCGAGCGCGCCAAGCTTCAGCGAGGAAAGCGACAGGAATATTTCTTTGGAATCTTCGCAGCAGAAGACAAGCAGCTTGTCGGCTATGTCAATCTGTATGGTATCAGTCAGGGGATTCGCTCGGGTGAGGTCGGCTTTTCGGTGCGAGCCTCGCAAACCGGTAAGGGGATCGCCACAACAGCCACTGCTCTGATTGTACTTTTTGGTTTCAAGGAGCTAAAGTTGCATAAGATCGTGCTTCGCACCGTCCACAACAATTTTGCCGCATGGCGGATTGCCGAAAAAATCGGCTTCGTCCAAGATGGCATTCAGTGTTCGAGACTACGCTGGGAGAATCTCAGATGCTACAGCATGCTTGAGACCGAATTCCGCCAACTGAAGCCGAAAATCACCAGGCTGGCCGCCGGCAAGAAAGACTGACAGGTTCTGTCAGGGGTAGGACATAGATTAGCGATTGATCTGAGACGATAAGGAGCTTCAATGCTTGCTAAAGTCATTTCGTCCGCGGTTCTGGGGATTGATGCTTACAAAGTGGAAGTTGAAGCCGATATCACGCCGCAACTCCCCGCTTTCGCGACCGTCGGTCTTCCCGACGGCGCGGTGAAAGAATCCAAAGAGAGAGTGCAGTCGGCGATCAAGAATTCCGAGTTCATTTTCCCCAACAAGAAGGTAACGATCAATCTGGCTCCGGCGGACATTCGCAAAGAGGGGTCGGCGTTTGATCTGCCAATGGCTATCGGCATTCTCGCCGCCACGGGGCAGATCATGCGCGAGACCTTTGATGACCTGGTCATGCTTGGCGAATTATCCCTCGACGGTACGCTCAAACCGATCCCCGGGGTGCTGCCGATGGCGATGAACATCCACAAGAATGGCATCCGCGGCATGATCGTCCCGCGCGAAAATGCTTCCGAGGCCGCCATGGCGGAAGGTCTGGAGGTCTATCCGGTCGGCTCCCTTCGGGAGGCGGTTGCTTTTCTCGAAGACGAACGGCTGGTTGCTCCGTTCAAGATTGATATGAAAGCGGTCTTTAATACCGCGCGCCAATATACGATCGACTTTGCCGAGGTCAAAGGTCAGGAGTCCACCAAACGCGCACTAGAAATTGCCGCCGCCGGTGGACACAACATCATTCTCGTCGGTCCTCCCGGCTCCGGCAAGACCATGTTGGCGCGTCGTCTGCCAACGATCTTGCCCGATATGACTCTGGAGGAAGCGTTGGAAACCACCAAGATTCACTCTGTTGCGGGCATTCTTCCTGCCGACACGCCGCTGATTGCCACTCGTACATTTCGCTCACCGCATCACACGATCAGCGATGCCGGCCTGATTGGCGGCGGTCGCATTCCGAGACCGGGTGAAGTGTCTCTCTCTCATAATGGCGTGTTGTTCCTCGATGAACTGCCGGAGTTTCGCAAGGATGTCCTCGAGATGTTGCGTCAACCGCTTGAGGACGGCTTCGTCACGATTTCCCGCGCTATGACTTCACTGACCTATCCATGCAAGCTCATGCTCGCCGCTGCCATGAATCCCTGTCCTTGTGGCTACTATGGCGACATCACCCACGAATGCAGTTGCACACCGGTACAGATGCAGAAATATCACAGTCGCATCTCGGGACCACTGCTTGACCGGATTGACATTCACATCGAAGTCCCCGCAGTCAAGTACAAGGAACTGGCCGACACGACATTGGCAGAAAAATCGGAACTCATTCGGGAACGGGTCAATGCAGCGCGTCAGCACCAGCACGAACGCTTCGCCGGACACAAGCATATCCATTGCAATGCGCACATGGAATCCAAAGACATCCGCGATTTCTGCCCGCTGGACGAAAAATCACACGATCTGCTACGTACGGCGATCGGCAGGCTCGGTCTTTCGGCGCGAGCCTACGACCGCATTATCAAAGTCGCCCGCACTATTGCAGATATCGATGGTATCGCCAACATCCAAGCCGCGCACATTGGCGAGGCGATTCAGTATCGGAGTCTGGATAGAAATCTGTGGATGAATTGATGAGCAGATACACCGAGAAACGCGACATAGAGACATTCAAATATCTCCTGAAGGAATCAGTCATTGCCGAGAACCTCATTTCCGGCGAAAGCTTCGACCAGCCTACCTGTTTCGCGCACGGCTATTTCACAAGACAGGTTCTGACCTGCACGACACTCTTGACGATCTTCGAAGGAGCGAGACTGGATAGGTTCATGACGGTACAGATGACAGGCTCTCCTCTGGGCGACGTAATATTCGACTACTCAACTGCGGAGGTCTTAGTCAGAGTTCTTTACGAAACCTATCTCAGAATGTACTTCATAGCCGATCCGAAAGTTAGCAGCGGTGAGAAGGCATTTCGCGCGAAACTACTGGAGTTACACGCTGCAAAGAAACGGCTGAAGCTGGTTCGGATCACTAGCCCCGAGAGCTGTCGGCTGGGGGAGCTTCAGTCGGCTTATGAGACTCTCAGGGCTAGGGTCACATCGTCGGAGCTCTTCGCAGGATTGGCCAAGGACGCGAAGGGATTTCTTACCAGCGATACACAACCTCGAATGCTTTGGCCTTCCATTATTACTGAGATCCGTGAGGCGGTTGGTATTTCGGATAGTTATTACAAATCGCTGTATGAGTACTCCAGCGAATACATTCATTCCGATGGTCTTGCGCTTCAACAGGTTCAGGCGGTGAAGAGTCAGATGGACTGTATTGCTTTGATGCGTAGCCCTGTTGGCAATGCGATTGTATTTCTTGCAAGTTCGCTCCATCTTCTGACTCAAGTTTCTCCGAAGGTTGCTGAACACATTTCGCGGGAAAGAGAACTATACTACGTGATGACTTTCTGGAATGATTTTCGGAGTCTTTTCGATCCGGGCCAGACTCCCACGAAAGAGTAGTCGCGCAGGTCGGTGTTCCGAAGGGTAGTTGAATAGGGCAGTTCGCGTATCTCATTAAGAATGCTGGCGAAGTTACCGCGGATCAAATCGCACTGAGTGAGAAACCCGACATTTTTTCTTGATGTATCGTTTGTGATGTCGGGTTTCTCGTCCCGTGGTCTGTGGAAAGCGTGTCGCCTTGTTGATGTGGGTGCGATCGGAGAACGCTTCGCAATGCTTGCATGGGACTCGGAACACCGACCTACGAGCTTAGCATTTCCCTTGGCACGCCATTAAACATCGTGTATCATGCTGCCGAAATCACTCATGGTAGGAGGGTACTATGAAGACGTTCATTTTGATGACCAAGTTGTCGCCGGAGTTTATCAAGAATCCGAAGACACGCGCTGCCAAAGGTCGTGTCTGGCTCGACAAGGTCAAGAAGAGTTGTCCCAAGGTCAAATTCATCAGCCACTACGCGCTGCTGGGGAATTTCGATTTCCTCGACATCTACGAAGCACCTGATGAGGAAACCGCCGCCAAGGTGTCACTAATCAGTTTGGCTAACGGCGCCACTGCGGCAGAAAGCTGGACAGCGATACCATACAAGCGGTATCTCAAGGTCATCAAGGACATATAGGCCAGGGAATGATTGGCCATTGAACAAGTTCCGCTTCTATCCGTATTCTATCAAGACACGTGAGGCAGATTGCGTCTGTTGTGCGGATGATTTCGGCAAGATATTGACATCGTGAGGTTGCTCCATTGACGATCAAGAAATTCCTATTCGTACTCGGTTTGGCGAGCGTTGTTGTGTTGTCGTTCTACGCCCAAAGTCCCGCCGGCAACAAGATCAGAATCAGACCAAACAGTCTCCAGTCCGACAGTGTCAAGGTCTGGGTCTTCTTCCATGACAAGGGGAATACGCAAATACCGCTCTCCAAGAAAGCGGCTGTGAACGATAAGGCAATGCTACGCCGGATTCAACGGGGGAGTATTGCCGATTATGCTACCTACGACCGCGAAGTGAATCCTGAATATGTCATACAGATTGTTCCGCTGGTGAAGCGTGTCGCGCAAACGTCGCGTTGGCTCAATGCGGTCAGCGCCTGGACGACACCGTCAGGACTTGGTCGACTCGCAGAGCTTGAATTTGTCGATAGCGTGAAGGAAGTTGCGATCTTTGTTCGCAAGCCGGAGCCGACCGCCGAGGCTGATACGATGAGGATGTTGAAACCAGAATCGCCTTATCCGCCCGACTACGGCGAGTCCTACCCACAGGCCGCCCAAATCGAGGTGGACCAGCTTCACAATCGTAGTCTGACCGGAACCGGCGTAACCATACTCATGCTCGACACCGGTTTTAAGATATCGCATGCAGCCTTCGCGCGAATGAATATCGATTCGACCTGGGATTTCATTAACAACGATGTCAATGTCGAAGATCCCAATGATCCTTCCGAAAACGGCTTCGGGATTTCGCAACAATCGCACGGTACCGCAACATTGTCGATTATCGGTGGCTATGATTATGGGAATATGATCGGCGTTGCCTACGATGCTGATTTCCTCTTGGCGAAAACGGAGATTACCAGCCAGGAGATAAAAGCGGAAGAGGACAATTGGGTGGCCGGAATTGAATGGGGTGAGCGTTTGGGTGCAGATGTTGTCTCCAGTTCGCTCGGTTACGACAATTGGTATGCATGGGAAGACAAGGATGGCCAGACGGCCACCTGTACGATTGCTGCTACCATTGCGGCCCGACATGGTCTGGTTGTCGTCAATGCCGTTGGCAACGGAGGGCGCACTTCGCCACACCCGACTATTATCACTCCTGCAGATGGTGACAGTGTGATCGCCGTCGGTGCGGTTAGCCTTGGGGGAGAAATCGCCGGTTTCTCATCCAATGGCCCAACTTTTGACGGCCGGATTAAGCCGGATGTCTGTGCTCTGGGGGAGAGCGACCGGATCGCCAATCAGTCCGGTGGTTATGGCAACGGGAGCGGTACATCGTTTGCCACTCCTCTGGTGGCGGGGGCGTGCACTCTGCTGCTTCAAGCTCACCCGAATTGGCACTACGGCGATCTTTATCGCGCCATCACCGGCACGGCGACACAATCCGCAACCCCTGATACCGTATACGGTTATGGCATTATTCGCGCCTACCATGCCTTACATTTCGGGTCGGACACCACGGCAACCTTCAAAATTTCTGGCAAGACTGGCATGGCTGGCACGAACCTCAGTTATGTTGATGGGACGCTGAAGTCTGCAACCTCGAATACTGACGCTACCTACACGCTCGTTGTCTCTTATGACTGGACAGGTACGGTAATGCCAACCAAGACCGGATATACTTTTATGCCCGATCACTTGGACATTGCCAATGTCCTGGAAGATATAAGCGGGCAGGATTTCATCGCGTCATCCGAGGCCATTTCCGGCGTTGTCGCAGCACCCAATCCGTTCACCGGGTCTGTAGACTTCGTTTTTTCTCTAAAGACTGCCGGAGAAGCGAAATATCGAATTTACGACATCGCCGGAGAGAAAATAGCTGAGAAATCGGCATCGTTCACTCTTTCCGGAGGGGCGAGTTCCTCAATTTATCGTCTCTCCTGGGACGGTCAGAATTACAAAGGTGACCAGGCTGCTGCAGGCGTCTATATTGTGTATTTCGCCAGTCCGGGTATCGAAACGACCCTGAAGGTTTTCAAGAAAGAGTAGTAGAAAAGCGTTCCAGTCCTCTCCGCGGCCATCGCAGATACCCCTTTTCGACGGCTCCTCCGACCGAGGTCACTCCCTTTCGCGTTGACAGCCCGCCTCTAAAGCAGTATACTTACCATCTATGACGCGGCACTAGTGTCCGCGTCCTGGCTTTTGTTTTCCTGGGTTCTGAGTGGTGACGCTATCCACGAAAACCTAGAATAGATCAGAACCTTCGCGGTTTTGAGAGCTTGTGGTTCAAACCATTGCGGTTTGACAAAGACCAGTAGCCCAGCCCCTTGTGGGTGCGCTACGGCACAGAAGGAAGTGATTTTCAATGCCGGACATTCTAGCTAAAGTGTATCGTAACAGAACGGTCGAGTCCGTTCATTACGGGTCCATTGTCGTCAGTGATAAGGACGGTAACGTTCTTTTCTATCACGGCGACGCGAATCTGATTACTTACACGCGGTCATCGGCGAAAGCTTTTCAGTTTCTGTCGGTTTATGAATCGGGTGCGGTTAAGCGGTTCGGTTTTTCGCTGCAGCAGATGGCGATAATGCTCGGTTCCCACACGGGCACGCCGTTGCATGAGCAGATGGTGAAATCCAACCTCGATCTGATAGGTCTTGACGAATCGTACCTGAAATGTGGCACGCATGTCCCGATCGATTACCAGCAAAAGGGTTATATCCCATACGAAGGCCAGAAGTTTTCACAACTCGTGCACAACTGTTCCGGCAAGCACTCCGGGCAACTGGCGCTGGCGCTGCATATCGGCGATGATCCCAAGAACTACATTGATCCCGACTCCAAGACGCAGCAGTTGGTAAGGCAAACAGTTGCTGAGGCGTACGACTACCCCGTCGACAAAATTCAAATGGGCACAGATGGCTGTTCGCTGCCGAACTTCGCGCTGCCACTCAAAAACATGGCTAAAGCGTACGCGATGCTCGTCACCAAATCCAGCGAATCGGCGATTCGCCGCGAAGCATATCAGACAGTAATCTCAGCCATGCAGCAGTATCCGATCATGGTCTCCGGTCCCGGACGTTGTGATCTGGCGGTGACAGAGGCCTGTAAGGGTGACGTCATCTTGAAGATCGGCGGCGAAGCGGTCGAAGTTATCGGCGTCCTTTCCAAAGGACTCGGTATCGCTATCAAAATTTCCGATGGCAACCCGCGTGCGCTTTATCCCGTGATTGTTGAAACGCTACGTCAGATTGGCGCACTCGATGATTCACAAGCTCAGGCGCTGGCGAAGTTCACGCGCCCTCGGCTATACAACTTCCGCGACCTGCACATCGGCGAGATTCTGCCGTGCTTTACGCTAAGGCGAGGGTAGCTTGAGTAGTCTTCACCCAGATAGTCTTTCTATCGATGTTCTCAACGGCAACATTCAGGAGTAGTAATGGAGCATTTTGCAGAACCGTATCGGATAAAAGTAGTCGAGCCCATCAATCTGATCTCGCGCGAAGAACGCGAGCAAAGGATTCGTGAAGCGCACTTCAACATCTTCAACCTGAAATCCCGCCATGTTTTTATCGACCTCCTGACCGATTCCGGCACCGGTGCGATGAGCGACAATCAATGGGCCGGCATGATGCTGGGCGATGAGGCTTACGCGCAGTGCGCCAACTACGAACACTTTGAAGCTACCCTGCGCGACGTATTTGGCTTCAAGTATTTCATTCCCGTGCATCAGGGGCGCGTGGCCGAGAACCTGCTGTTTTCGAATATCGTTAAGCCGGGTGACTACATTCCGAATAACACGCACTTCGACACGACGCGTGCCAATACGCTGCATAAGGGCGGCTATCCCGTTGATCTCATCTGCTCCGAGGCTCGGGACCCGCATTCGCAGTATCCATTCAAAGGCAACATGGATGTCGCTCGACTGGAAGAGTTCATCCGTGAGAAAGGGGCCGACAAGATTCCGGCCTGTTTCCTGACCATAACCAATAATTCAACCGGCGGACAGCCGGTATCGATGGCGAATATTCGGGCGACCAAGGAAGTGCTCGACAAGTTCGGCATCCCGCTCTATTTCGATGCCGCACGCTTTGCCGAGAATGCATACTTCATCCAGCAGCGGGAAGCGGGATACAAGGACAGGCTGATTATCGATATCGTCCGCGAGATGTTCAGCTACGGCGATGGTGTGCTGATGTCGGCGAAGAAGGATGGTTTGGTGAACATGGGGGGCTTCATCGGCATTAATGATGCCGAGTTGGAAGAGAAAATCACCAACCTGATGATTCTGATCGAGGGGTTCCGCACCTATGGCGGTCTTGCCGGTCGTGATCTGGAAGCGATTGCGCGCGGTATATATGAAGCACTTGACCCGCGCTATCTTGAATTCCGCACGAAGCAGGTCAAGCTTCTTGGTGAGGAACTGATGAAGCGTGGTATCCCAATCATCGAACCGACCGGCGGTCATGCGGTCTTTATCAACGCCGGCGAATTCTTGCCCAACATACCGCCCAGCGAGTTCCCCGGGCAGAGCATTGTGATCGCATTGTACCGTGAGGGTGGCATCCGCTCCTGCGAGATCGGCTCAATCATGTTTGAAACCAAGGATCCAACCACCGGCAAGTCGGAATATGCACCCTACGAGTTGGTGCGCTTGGCGGTACCGCGTCGTGTCTATACAAACGCGCATTTAATGCATGTAGCGCTTTGCATGGACAAGATCAGGGACTATAAAGATAAGCTGACCGGCTTTGATATCATTCACCAGTCAAAATTGCTCCGCCACTTCACGCTGAAGCTCGAAGAGAAGAAGTCGGTTCGTACGTCTGTGTAGCGGCGCGGGAAGCACTTTGCCGATTCGATTGAACAGCCCCCGACAAAAACAGCGCCGTCAGGAAAGGATTCCTGACGGCGTTTTGGTTTCCGCCACCTATTGCTGCGTGGCCCGTGCCCGTTCATAGGACAGTGTCGCGCGGGTCCTTTCCGATTGGCAGCAGGCTGCTTCCGAGCCAAGCATGGTCTGGGTGCAATCGCGTCTCGCACAAAGACCAAAGCAGTTTCACGAGATCCAGACACTCAAACACTCTTGACAATTTGATAACTAGGACTATCTTGTCTTCACAAGGTGATTCTTAAGACTATATTTTGTTGGAGGAAACCGTGATCAGAATCTCTCGCTTACTGATAGTGATACTCCTGATGGTTGCTTGCTCAAACGACAACGGTGTCAATTCATCCGCTGACATAGGGATTAGCATAAGTCCAAAGAAGCTGGACTTCAACTGTTTCTCAGGCGGGCCGGAATCCGAGCACAAGTGTTTTGTTGTCAAAAACACAAACAAGGACTCCCTGAGTATTAGTCTACAAACTGGAGGCAGCAGGGTTCACATGAGTCCCGTGTCCGTTCGCCTTGGACCTTCCGCCGCCGAATCAATCGGGGTTTGGTTGGATTGCAGCCAGACACCCATTGGCTCGTTCTTCGATACGGTTGCCGTGTCGTGTTCCGACAAGCCGGACTGGGTAGATATGGTTCTGGTCAGATCGTATGTGGCCGAAGGCAGAACCTACGTTACGACAGACAGTTCGCACTTTCTTGAAGTGTATGGAGGCTACATTGATGGATGTTATTTGTGGAGCGTCAACGTGACATGGAACTTGGTCTGCCATAGTAGCAACGGCAAGTCCGTATTCGTCAGCAAGTATACAGCTTATGGTGGCGGCACTCTTGGCGAACGCACCTTTGCTCCTCTCGCGGAACTCAAACCCGGCGCAACCATGAAATGTAGTCTTTCCTTCCAGGGTTGCGGTGGACCCAATTACGTGGGAGCATACTCGGTCCAAGTCGAAGTCCAGATCGATGGTAAACTCACCACGGTTATTGTCACGCGAGAATAGCTGTAGTCCGAGACGGCCTTGATTTTGACAACTGCTAGATCTGTTGAATCAGCAGGGAGTGGTTGGGTTCCTCACCTCATCAAAAGGGAAAACTTGTCCGCGATTGTCGATGGACTACAAGCCCTCCTTGAGGAAATAGCACCGGTACATCGAGACATATATTGTACTGCGAATATCGGCTTGATGATATGTGATCGGGCTCGCTGATCAACCAGACTAATTTCGCTCCCACAGGGCTGTTGGCAAGTCGTCGCTAGAAATGTCGCGGCTGAAGATGCTCCTGCGCAGGCGTCCTAGTCCTCTTGACCCGCTTCTTTCCAAAGCTTGTCCGGGCTTACTGGCTCTGCTTGTTCCTGCGTAAGGTTGTTTGCATCGATATCTGCAACGATAAAATTCTCCGGAGGAACCGGACTGCCTGCAAGTCTCCGCAGCATGATAAGCTGCCCGGCGTGGGTCATCGCATCGGAGAATGGGCCTTGGAGCATTGGCTCGGGGGTTGTATTCCGAAACGGAGTAACTTGATCGAGATGATTGCCAAGGTCTTCGAGTAGCGAATGGAAACGTCGGATTTCCGAATCCAAATCAGGCAGCGGCTCCGCGCGGTACGCGCCTCCAATGAAGAAAGTCCGCGCATATCCCAACACACTGCTCATGTGCCGTAGGAGTTCCTGTGGAGTCCGCACTCCCGGAGTTGCGCGAAATGACGCAAACGACACCGGCGCACCCCGTAGCGCTTTTTGTGTCCGGTAGGCTAGCGCTGCGAGAAAGTGCCGCAACAACGCTCGCTTGTCATCAACGGCCATGCTGAAACTTGGCTCGTTACGGGTGCGAGACCCGAATATCTCCCAACCCGACCTTGGCGATCAAGTAGATTTTCTTATCTGCGTTAGGGTAGTCGGCGTCCTGATGTTCCAGCTTGGCGCCAAAGCCGTCGCCGCGCTTGCCAAGAATATGAATATCACCGATGCCTGCGGTGCAACTGGCCTTGAGTGGCACGTTGGAAGGGACGATAATCTCGAGGTCACCCATTCCCAGGTTGCAGTGTATGAGGTTCTCACCCTCGTGCAGAGCAGATGATGACAGGTCGATCGTGATGTCGCCTGCTCCCTGGTCGGTTTTAAGACCGCCAGTGTCGATATTGACAGGTCTTAGATGCAGATCACCGATTGTGCGCGAAAATTTCTCGCCGCAGAAGTCAGTCCATTTGTCCTTTGACCAGTGACGCTTTCGGGAGTGGCTGAAAAGCTGTTCAAGGCCGAATGCGATCAATATCAGAGGCCAGAATTTGTGAATAAACTCCCCGAGGCTAAAATCAAACCACCCGACATTGTTACCGAGAATCAGAAATCCGAGTAGAATCAGCAGTATTCCCAAAAACCAACGCATGGCGACTCCTTTGTCATGGCGACGGACATTCGAATGTCGCGGGCAATCAGGGGGATACCTCCGCGACGACAGCAATATGGTGGATATGGCGCTCGGCGACCAAGGGAAATCTCTTGACTCTCAACAAAGGCACCGATAATTTCCCGCAACCTGAGGAGTCCGCCGCCGTACTATGCCGTAGCTTGACCCCTCGTGGACGCTGTTGACTTGCAGAATCATCTACTGACAATATGAAGGAGAATCGCCATGAAGAGAGATTTCGTCGCCGAGACTGATTTCACCACCAAGGAAATCGACCGTGTTTTTGAGCTGTGCGCCGCCATGAAGAACAAGAAGATTGCTCCCAAGCCGCTGGCAGGGAAGACGGTCGGCTGCATTTTTCACAAGGCGTCGCTACGTACCCGCATTTCTTTCGAGGTCGGTGTCGCCGAGCTGGGGGGGAGTTCGCTCTATATTACGGAGAAAGAGATCGAGCTCGGCAAGCGCGAAACGATCTATGACGCCGCCAAAGTTTTGTCGCGCTATCTGGCAATGATCACGATCCGTACCTTCGCCCACAGCGACGTCGAGGAGTTGGCGCGGCATTCGGGAATCCCGGTGATCAATGCCTTGACGGATTTGCTGCATCCCTGTCAGATATTGGGCGACGCTTTTACTATAATTGAGAAGAAGGGCAAACTGGACGGGCTGAGGATTGTTTACCTCGGCGATGGCAACAACATAGCAAACTCCTTAATAAATCTTGCCAGGCGTTATCCCATAAAGCTGGTGATCGGTACCAACCCCGGCACACTCCCTGATCAGACTCTGGTCAAAGCGGCGCAGGCCGAGAAGGTTGGGAGCGTTGAGGTTGTATTTAACCCTAAAGAAGCCGCTACCGCTGCCGATGTAATCTATACGGACGTGTGGGCGAGTATGGGACAGAAGCACTTGGCGGAGGAAAAGGCGGAGCTGCTGAAAGATTTTCAGGTGAACGACGCCCTGCTTAAACTGGCGAAACCTGGTTGTTTGGTGATGCACTGCCTTCCGGCGCTGCGTAATGCCGAGATCACTGACTCGGTTATGGATGGTCCCAACTCGGTCGTTTTCGATCAGGCCGAAAACAGACTGCACATTCAGAAAGCGATAATGCTTGTACTGATGGATCAGAAACTGCTGGGAACTTAATTACAACAAAAGGAGTCATTATGTTACGCCGCAGTTGCATGGCAGGGCTGCTCATTGTCCTTGCGTTTCTCTTCACCTTTGCCGGTTGTTCCGACAATTCAACCGGAACTAACAAAGTCGTCGGTGATCCCAACGCGCCGGAATTCCAGAACATGAAGGCGGCAATAGCTTCTTCAGTCGACTCAACCATGTCGATCATGCTTCGCTTTGCTGTCGACCCTGGAAAAGTCGCGCCGCAGGATAGTATGAACTTGCGTCCAGACTGGGGCGTACTAAACCCGGCGGATACGCTTCTTCACAATTGGGTCAATGGCTGGAACATCGTCTACTTGGGTCTCACAACCGGGGCGGAATACAACCGCACGCTGGTAGACTCCGTCCGGTTTTTCATTGAGAACAATACTCTCGACCGGTATTTCAGCGCTCACGTCGGCCAAATGGATTTCATCCATCATCAGACTGACAGGTACAAGGGGAGCGAGAACAGCCATCAGAGTTCCGGCACATACGTGGATGTTGTCTACACCGGCGTGAGTACTGGCAATAACGGTTATTCAGTTAGCCATAGCACTTTGGATGGCAGTGGTACGTTCGTTTGGGATGATTATTATCAGACGATAGGTGGTACTGCTCACGACAATTATCAGTTTGATGCCACCTTTAACGCTGTCAAATTTGCTCAGGCTGCAAGTCAACCCTGGACACCCGGTATAGCCACTACAGGTACCGTAACGCTCACAGCAACGGTCACTACAGCCGAGACCGAAGGAACTTGGACGGCAACCGTCACCTTCAATAGCACAGGTACTGCTCAGGTCACTGCCACAACCGGCAGCACCGAATACAGCTTTCAGATGACCCCGAATTACCAGTAGGGTTGTACAAATACTCCCAAATCGCGAAGCCGCCCCACCCGGGGCGGCTTTTTTGTTTGACATGTCGGTTAGTATTCGGCAATATGTCGTCTGATGGATAGAGAAGTTGTAAGATACCGGGGCTGCTTTGTCTGTGGCCAGGACAATGTTATTGGCCTCAACCTTAACTTTCATTCGGACGGTGAATTGGCTCGTACTAAATGGCTTCCCGACAACCGACACGAAGGCTACAAAGGTATCGTTCATGGTGGCTTGCTGGCGGCAGTACTTGACGAAGTGATGATCAAGGCAGCCTTGGCCAAGGATATCCGCTGCGTCACGGCATCAATGGAGGTCAAATACAAAGCACCAGCCGAGGTTGGTGACGAACTGCTTTTCGAGGGGCGGATGACTGAACAGAAGGGAAGAATAATCCTCACTCTCGGGTGGGCGCGCAACAGCAAAGGGGTTGTCGTTGCCCAAGCGACGGGCAAGTACATGACAGTGCCCGGGGATCTTGACAAACGCCTGGCGACCTCGCTTGAATAGAAGGATCGTTCCTGTGCAACAGGATGCAGTATAGGCGCAGCTTCGAGTTGTTGCACGTTTAGCCAGATGGCATTCTAGTCAGTCGTCGCAAATCGTAACATGTTTTGTTTCAATAGGTAATGGCCGCATCTTTGCTTGATAGTTTATTGCTTCCTGAAGGGTACGTCCGGCACATTCCTTGCGGTGATTCATGGCAAGGTTATGAAGTGCTATTTCTATGGATCCAATCTGCTGCCGGATAAGCTGGCAAAAAATCGAGGGCTGATCTCATTTGCGATACCCGACTACGGGGTGTTGTTTCGGTCCCAATATGAAGGCAATCGCTACGAATGCGAATATGCCGCCGCCATAGCCTTGATACGGTTCGTGCAGTTGAATCAGGAACACTTCCAGGGCAAAGCACTCAAACTGCTAACTGACTCACCCATAGTCGTGTATCAGGTCAACAACCGGATCGCCACAACCAAGACGCTGCAACGGTTCCGCGATCTGATTTTCTTTTACATGCGCAAGCTGAACTTCGAGCTGGTTTGGGTGCCCGCCAACATGAACCGCGCCAGCACGCCGGTCGCCGAGATCGGCACCAATCCGCAGTCACCCAAGTTCAACTATGACATCTTCGACGAGAGCACCAAACGCAAAATCATCCACAAACCTCAAAATAAGTCCCCAATAAAGGTAGCGTAGCGCTACGCACAGCGTGTTAGCAGACCGGTCGCTTGTGAGTTCTGCCGCAAATTGAGTACTTGATCGTAGGGCCGGATTCCGGACTGCGGGAGTGCCGAACCCCTTTGTCTCTGTCATTCTGAGAAACGAAAACCGCAACGAAGAACCCCAGATTCGTTGCAGGACAAGCGCGGGATTCTTCGCTCCGCTCAGCATGATAAGTCACCGGGTTTTTTCAGCAGTCGCCTTGCCCCTATGTCTTGCGGTGGCGTTCGAGAAAAGCGGGAAGGTCAGACAAGATCATGGCGACGAAAATCAGTGAGCCGCCAAGGGCGCGACGGAGAATGAAAGCCTCGCCGCCAAGAGTCCAGGCAAAGAGCGCCGCAAAAACAGGTTCTAACGCGAGAATCAAGGAAACACGAATAGGGGGGACGACTTTTTGGGCGATCAGTTGCAGGATAAAGGCGGAGAGTGTCGGCAAGAGCGCAAGGAATAGGACATAGCCGACGGCGTTCATTGAAGTGGGTACAAAGGGGAGATGAAAGACGGCAGCAGTCAGCAGACTCAGCAAGCCGACGAAAAGGAATTGCTGGAAGGAGAGAATGTATACATCCAGACCCTGTTTGACGAAGCGGTCGGCATAGAGTAGATGCCCGGCATAGGCGATAGCGCAGATCATGGTCAGCCAGTCGCCTTTGTTGATGTCGGTCAGCCCGCCGGTCAGCAGCAACAATCCAAGCAGCGATAGTAGCACCGCCGGCATCTGCGACAGGATGCGTGCCTTGCGGTTCATCATCAGCGTAAAGAAAGGCACGAAAGCGACAAACAGGCCGGTGATAAAGCCGGAGTTCGACGCGGTCGTGTATTTCAAGCCGATTGTTTGTGCGATGTAAAGAATCCAGAGAATGATCCCGAGTTGGACGCTCTCCTTCCAGTAGAGAAACAACGGCCGCTTTGCGATCTTTAGGCCGATTGCCAGCACGGCTGCCGCCAACAAAAAGCGATAGCCGACCAGTACCACCGGATCAATGGTTGCAAGACTATCCTTGACGACAAAAAAGGTCGCGCCCCAGATAGCGGCGGCATAGAGGAGGGCAACGTCGGCAAGACGTGATTTCCTGCGGTCAGTGAGATTCATGCGGGGAAGATAGTTGGATTAGTAGGGGAGCGCAAACGGGAAGGGGGTGGCTGCTTTTGTGGTGGGCCTTAGCGGCAAGGTTAGAATTGTGGAAGGGGGTGTGATGTGGCGGAACGAAAAACGAGAAATTCCTTGACAATTCGCGGAGATTTTGGTTTATTAAAATGCTGAAAGTTGTCAAATAGTGTTTCTTGATCCCTTATATGGGAAATCTCGGAGAAAACAGAGTATTGGAACGGGAAGCAGTGGGACGTCAGAACCGAAGCGGTTCTGACCTACAAAACTCAGACTACTGCTTGGAGGCTTTTTTGTCAGCTCAAAAACAACTTTGTGAATAATTCGGGTTACATTTTCTCATTGAAAGGATGAACAATGAAAAGCTTTGCGCAGGAGTGGGGGGGACTTTCGATCATGGCAATAGTCTTTGCCATGCTCGCGGCAGTATTTGTCTGCCCACCGCACGTTTATGCCGGTCTGAATCAGGCTTTGGTTGCTAATTGGAGCTCCAATGGTGGCATCGCTGCTGACAGCTCTGGAAAAGAGGGCTGGGAATTGAGCAATCAAAGTGTGCCAGGCGATCAACCGCTTCCACGACGGCAGCACGATGCCCAGCGAGAGAATCTCATACCACAGGCTGGAGGAGTAAGTCGGGACACGTTGAGCAAACGATCTCTGTCGATCATTGTGTACAACTCCACGACATCGCTGATCACGAGCATGTCCTGGACAATAGACGGCACTGCCATTGACATCTACGAGACATGGGCTGGCACCGGTCGCGCATTTCTGATCTTCGACGGACTTCAACTGCCGGGAGTGGATTACACTGTCCGCGTTCACATTATCAACAGCACCAGTATCGACTGGAATCTCTTTAGCAACGAGCTTCTCGACCCTGCTGGTCAATACGAAGACGTACAGTATGATCAGCCGAGCGAACCTTGGGTACCGGCAGGGTTCAGCTGCTCCAATGACATGGATGGACTTAGCTTCGCTCAGGGCTCAGGGATTCCCAGAACCTCTACTTCGTTTCACAGCCTTCTGACGGACGAGTCAGCTACTCGAGATTATGTCAAGTTCTACGACGGACTCGTCCCGGCTCAGAGCGACCAGGAACTGCAAACCTTTGGGCTCCGCGATAATGCTAATGCAGACAACCAGCCGTTCCTGTTGATGCAGGGACCAAACAAGCAATCGCTGCCGAGCGTTGTTATCCCCAAGATCTGCCTTCGCCCTACAGTTGACGGCGGCAGGCTCACCGTCTGCCCAACTGTTAATGGAAGCATAGTCGGCCCTGCGATCGTAGATAACATGATTACGGCAGTGGGGACGAATTACTGCTCCCCAATCCCCGACGAGCGAAGTGACATATACTTCCATTTCTATTGGCAGTCGTGTACCAATAGCGATTTCTGGGATTTTGGTGTTGTAAATCATGCTGGGCTCAAATGGAGCTTCGAACCCAACCTGAGCCCTTGGCTTATCGACATACTCATCTCGAGAGGCACCGAAGCCGACAGCCTTGCTCTTGCTAGTCTTAGCGACTCTACAGGTATCATCAAGGATGTCCACGTATTCGTCAATCTCGCGCAGTGGCTTGCTAGGCCACAGCCTCTTCAACCCAAATACACAATTTCTAATGGGACATGCCCTGAACTTCCAGGGTACATTATCGGCACTACTCCTATGGTATTCGACTCTTTGGCAGGACCCGAAGAGAATCCCATGCGTACGACGCCTCTGAATGGGACACTGTGGTTAGACGCAACGGTGGGGGTTACACTTGTGGCAGTAAGTCGCGGCGACGCCAATGGCGATGGCACCGTAGACATCTCCGATGTCGTCTATCTGATCGCCTACATCTTTTCCGGCGGTTCGGCGCCATCGCAATTGCTTGCTGGCGATGCCAACTGCGATGCTGCCGTGGATATCTCTGATGTGGTGTATCTGATCGCATACATCTTCAGCGGTGGTGCAGCGCCGTGTGCGGGGTAGATATGTGATTCGTGAGCGTCATTGGACAAACAGAAACGGCGTCAGGAAGGGATTCCTGACGCCACTTTTTCATGTATTGCATTGGGCACGGCACGCCATGCCATGCCCCTACAGTCTAGTGCTTCGTAAACGGCCCTTCTTTGATTGTCACCTGCACCGGTTCTTTTAGAATAAACACCGCTTCCGTACCGGCGGAATGAACAATGTCTTTCTTGCCGGTGGCGGCGGCAGTCGCCGTGCCCGCTGCGGCGCCGGCAGCAGCGCCTATGGCGGTGCCACCTTTCTTCTTGGTCAACTTGCCAACGATTGCACCGACCAAAGCGCCTCCGCCGATTAACTCAGCATCACGATTGGTATGCGAGCCCTTTTTCTCGTCAATCGTATAGGTCTTGATTGGAATCTCATTGCCGTTGGCATCGGTGATGCTAATCAAGCTGAAACTCAACTCCGCCGGCGTCTTTAGATGTCCTGACTCAACGACATTGTCGAGCACGCCCGTGACGGCAGTCCCCGTTTCATATATCATCTTGCCGTCGACGGTCAGTGGCTCCGCCAACAGCGCCCGGAATTTGGTGCCGGTAACGTGCACGTCCGAATCAATCGAGTCAATCAGCTTAACCTTGATCATCGTGCTCTCGGGTATCATCACAACCACCGGCGGTGGTACTGTCTCGGTTTTGGCCTCTTTGATCACTTTCTTTTCCGGCTCGGTCTTCTTGACTTCCGGCTTGTTTGCCACCGGCTTCGGTTCAGTTACTGGCTTGGTATTGGTCTCGGCCCACTTGGCGGCAATCGCGGCGCTATCGATCTTGGCTGCCTGCTGCGTCGAATCCACCGTACTCTGCAAAGTCTGCTCGGCCTTCGGTTCCGCTTTCTTGCCACAGGCTCCGATCAGGAAGGCAACCAGCACAAGTGTGATGACAAACGAAATTCTCTTCATATCGACCTCCTCATATTTGCTTGGGAAATGAATATTCTATTTCAAATCGCAATTACCGCGTGATCCGCCACTTGGTAGCGAAGCCATCCGCAGTATGTTTGTCCACCAATACTTCAACGAGCATCAACGCGAACAACATTGCCTCACCGGGACCCATGCCAGTCACGATATTGCCATCAACGGTAACTGCATCACCGGTCACGATAGCTTCGCACGCAATCAACTTGTCATTAAACGCCGGATCGCCAGTGGCGCGTTTCCCGTGCAAAATACCGGCGCCTTCCGCCAATACATAACTCGGCGAAGCGCAAATCGCCGCCACAATTTTGCCATTTTGATAATGATTCCGTATCAGTTCGATCACTCGGGGATGCGCGGCCAACGCCTCGGCATTGTGTCTTCCACCGGGAACAATGACCGCATCATACAATCCGCTCACACCATTGATAGTTGTCTGCGGAACAACGGTTGTTCCATAGGCCGCTTTGATGTTACCCGGCTTGAGCCCGGCGATAGTGACTTCCACACCGGCACGCGATAATATGTCAATTGGTGCGATTGCCTCGATATCCTCAAACCCATCCGCCAGAATCGTCAATGCTCTTTTTGCCATTCGCTTCTCCTACCTGCAAATTGTACGCTTGAAGCTACTGCTTCACCGTGATAAAATCACCATCATTTCAAGGGACTCGGAGTTGGAATTTGTGTATGACGAAGCAGTCTCGCGACTTACCATCCCTTCGCTGTGCGCAGTCCCACAATATGTCCGACATGTTTGTCGCCATGGCGCGAATATATCTCCACCAAATCATCAATCGTCATTTCACCCCGTTCAGGATGGATTCCAACACGCTGCCAATCCTGGTCGTCGATGCTCTCCAACAGCGATGCCAGTCGCTCCTGCACGCCCTTGAGAATCAAGAGCGACACCTGGGGCGATAGAGCAAACACGTCATGCATCTTCGCCCATTCGTCCTGCTTATAGGCAAACCAAGTTGGCTTCGACTCGGTCAGAATCAGCTTGATTCGCGACAATGCGTTCATGTGCGAGTCAGCCAGATGGTGCACAACCTGCCGCGGCGTCCATTTCCCTTCACCATAGGGCGTGTCTAATTGCTTGTCGGTTAATCCGGCAACAGCAGCCTCCAATTTTGCCGGCATCTGCCTGATCTGCTTGATCGCCTGTTTTCTATCTTCTTTGCTTCGCATATCGGTCTCCTCTGCGTAGG
The DNA here is from genome assembly GCA_903930455.1 of uncultured bacterium. Lineage (GTDB taxonomy): Bacteria > Zixibacteria > MSB-5A5 > CAIYYT01 > CAIYYT01 > CAIYYT01. Next base: position 71,951 of record CAIYYT010000193.1, read on the forward strand.
TGTGATAACTTAGCTGTTATACGAACGCGACGGCTCTTCCAACTCCAAGCGACAACAATTTCACTATCTCGACCCAAACATCACCGTGACCAACAGCGAGAATATCCAGATTCCCAGTCCTGCCTCGATGCCGACAAAAATACACGCCCACCGAATCGGCTTATATTCCACGGGCTGGAAACGGAAGAACTGCAGCCACTGCCTCGGCTGCAAAGCGCCGTATCCGAAGGTTGCCAGTGACAACAGACTGAAATAGAAGCAGTCGAAAAAGAGCATGCCATTGCGAAACTCAAGCAGAGTTTCCTTGCCTTCTTTGGCGGGATCATACTGGCAGATTCCTGACTGCGTTCTCCTGCTAAGGGTCAGCAATGCGAAGATCAGACTGAAGCCGCCGACCACAACCATCGAGTACCAGAGCAGCCACATCGGACGGGCACCGTAACCAAATGTCCATTTCAAGAACAACAGTCGCAGAATCCGCACGGGCGAAAACCAGGGATAGCTGGACGTGATGACTTCGTTCTCGCGATAATGAAACTCGTTAGCGATATCATCGAGCAGTTCCCGACGATAAAGCATTTTTAGATCGCGATACGTTACTTCGGCGCGACGGAAATCTTCCGGCGTCTTTAGTGACAATTCCTCACCAATAAAATAGCGATTGTACACGCTGTCGCCCCAGCGAATGTCGCGGATGTTTCGCGCTTTGCCGAGTTGCACCTGATATAGGTAAGTGGAATCGAATCTCGCATGAAACAAGTCGGCGTCTTGAAGATCGGCTTCGCGCATCACTGCCAGCGGCATAGCACAATTCTGCATGTTAGCTTGTCGCAAGTCCGCATTTGCCAGCAACGCGGCGCGCAGATTAGCAGCAGTCAAGTTGGCGTGCACCATGGTCGCCGAAGACAGATTTGCATTTCTCAAGTCGGCGCCGGTCAGATCGACGTCTTGCATCTTCGCCGACTCCAAGGTCGCTCCGGTCAAATTCGCGCGCCCAAGCCGCGCGCCGGTTAGATCAGTTACGCGCAAGTTGGCGCTATCAAGGTTGGCTTCGGTCAAGTCAGCGCCCTGCAAAATCGCTCCAAACAAGTCGGCTCCCTGCAAGTAGGCATAACTCAAATTGGCACGCCGCAGTTCGGCGCCATTGAGCGAGATGCCTCGCAAATCGTCGACAAACACCATACCTCCGCCGGCAGGGGGGACCTTGGCGACAAATTCTGGCAGCACCGTTCCCCCTACAAGCGCAGCCACGACAGCATCCACCTGCTCCGGTGTCCAACGATTTTTGAGCGCTGCTTTCTCACTATCAGAGTAGTCAGCCCAACTCGCAAGTGGAATCGACTGTGCCTGCACCGCAGTTACTGTCAGCAACAGACTCAGTACTGTCCACATCCACCAAGTAAAGCGACTCAGATCACTTCCCGAATCAAGACTGTGCGTGTTCATGATTGCGAATCTGCCTTCCGTCTATTAGAAGTCAAAACCCAAATTTAGGTATAGTCGGTCGTACTTGGCTTCCGCGCGACCGTAACCAAATGAAAGCGGTCCCAACGGCGTATCCAATGCCAACGCCGCTCCCCAAGCGTGTCGCAGCCCCTGCACACGCACTTCCTCAAAGCGACCAAAAACTTGTCCGGCATCATAGCGAATCGACAAGTAGGTGCTGTACACCGGCCCCAGACGCACTTCAAAGTTGCTCAGGAAATACTTGTCACCAACGAGTTGATCAGCGGCATAACCGTTGAAGCTGCGGCTACCGCCGAGGTAAAACTTGTCGTAAATCGGCAGTCCGTTTTGGGACAGACCAATTGCCAGTCGGGGATGGACATACAACCTGCGGTCGAGCTTCACATATCCCTCGGCTGATCCCTCGAACTTACGAAACACTTCGTCAGCGGAAAGCACATCACTTGCTATCTCCAGTGTGCCCTTCAGCACTCTGCCCGCGGTTGGAAACGTGAAGCGATCCCTCGTATCGACAGTGACACCAGACTGCAAGGACGCTACGCGGCGTTCAATGCTCGATTTCTCGTCTCCGAATTGATATCTTATTCCTTCAAATCGCGCCGTGACATCAAACAATCCCCGTTTCCACAACTGCTGTCCTACGCCAAACTTGATTCCCCAGCGCTTGTCGGTGCGATCGGAGATTTTCTCTCCGTCCTGGAATTGCCCGATCTTGTCATTCGCATAGTAGAGCCGGATGTTATAGGTTATAAACGAGCGAAAGACTCTGTCAGCGCGCAACTGCAATTGATAAAGCTTGCGACGCTCCGAAAAACGGGCGCTGGCGGACAATTCATTGCCCGTCCCGAACAGATTCGCGTATCCCATCTTGACGACGCTCTCGGGATGGAAATCTTCGTGATACCTTGCAGCTACGCGAGCAAACGTGAATTTCCTCTCCCTCAGAATGATCGTAACCCAGACACCGCCGTTGCGTTCCTCCAATCGCAGGTTGACGTTATCGAACAGCCCCGAGCCATAAATGTCTTGCACACCGCGAATGGCGAGAAACTTGCTGTAAAAGTCGCCGGCGTCCAGAGGAAAGTAACTGGTTACCACCCACCAGCGTGTCTTGTCGTTACCTTCAATGCTGATGCCAGAGATTCGCCCTTCATCGAGAACGATTTCCAATTCCTGCCTAACCGTATCAAGACTTGCGCCCTTAATCTGCGCCAAGTCATAACCATTGCTCCGATAGAAAGTCAGGATACTGTCATAGACTGCCTGCAGCCGCACCACGGAATTGACCGGCGCGATGCCAAACCCCGACACTCGCAGCAACGTCGAATCGGCATAGAGTTGATTGCCGTTGATGTTGATCTGTTTGATTAAGGCAAACGGGGCCGTGTCCACCACAAGTGTGTTCCCATCGAGCCGGTAGCGGACTCTGGCATAAGCGCCGGTTCGGAACAGCTCATACCCCGCTTGGTTTATTTGCGCTATTCTGACACTCTGTCCTTGCAACCGGATCAAATTGCTTCGGGCGCCGCGTTCAAATGAATCAACACTCTCCGGCAGCGTGCCCTCGAACTTCACCGAATCCAAAAGGATTACTGCACAAGTATCTGATACTTGCGCCAATCGCCTTTTTAGCTCCAGTATCCGTGGAGCCATCGCGCGTCTCCCGCGCTCGATAGCCGAATCTCCCATATTGAAAGCGGTCGCCTTGAAACCCAAGAGATCGGGTGTCACCACAAAATCTGCCTCGGATAACAAGCGCCGTTTTGCCTCGGCTGAAAGTATGGTGGTCACCTGACCGGCTATATCAATCGCGTCGCTGATTTCGCCAAGCGGCATCAAATCTGATGTTACATCCACTGCGATCACAAAGTCAGCCCCCATTTTGCGCACAGTATGCGTGGGAATCGGTTCGAGCAGTCCACCGTCCATCAACAACCGTCCATCCTGCTCCAGCGGTGTAAATGCCAGCGGCACTCCCATCGTAGCGCGCAGCGCCTCGATCATCGATCCCCGCTCGAAAACCACTTCCTCGCCCGTGACAATGTCTGTTGCCACTACTGCCAGTTTGCGATCGAGATTGGCGAAGTCGCCTTTGGAGAAGTAGCTCGTCGTCAGCGTCAGTGAACTCAGCACATTAACTAACTTCTGACCGGAGCTGAGCGCCGTCGGTATTTTCGGATTGAACCCATCGAATCTGAGGGTAAGCAACTCACCCTCTGTTTCCGCCCGACGGGTGAATAGTTGTGAGCCACGCTGCGGCTTGTCAGAGAAAAAGTCATTCCAACGAATGGCGAGCGCCGTTTTCTCAATCTGCTCGGGTGTCATTCCCGCGGCATAGAGTCCACCGATAATCCCTCCCATGGATGTTCCCGCTACCACATCAATCTCGACGCCGCTTCTCTCCAACTCCTCCAACACTCCAAGGTGTGCAAATCCGCGCGCGCCACCTCCGGAAAGGGCGATGCCGGTTCTATAGCCCTTGACGTTCTGAGTCAACGCTGTTTTCAGCGCAGCCGGTGTCAGATTGCTGTAGTCAACTTCGAAGTCCCGCGACGAAGCCTGAGGTGCAACGAACACCAGGAGGCCGGCAAGAGCCAGCACCTTCCAGAACCTGTATGCTGATCGAATCATGCAAGCAAGTAACTACCGTGCAAGTTCAAACTCAAGCGGAAAGAGTTTGACTCTTACTGAGTAGCTCTCTATCATTCGACATGGATAAACTATCGCTGGCCAGAGAACGCGAGCTTATAGCTGTTTCGGCGCGGCATGGTCGTCGCAAAATGGGCAAGACAATTGTCGAAGGCGTCCGCGCGATTAGCGCTATGCTCGACTTTGGCGTGATTCCTGACTATGTTGTGGTCTCGCCAAATAGCCTGACAACCGAGGGGGAAGAATTCCTGAGAGGACTTGCCAACCGCGATCTGACGATCTTCGAGTGCGATACCAAGCGTTTTGCCAAGTTGTCCGACACGGTGAACTCACAGGGCTTCCTGGCTATCATCCGGACTGATCTCCGACAAGTTGACGATCGGGCACTCGCCAACGCTCGATTCATTCTCTATCTTGACGGTATTAGCGATCCCGGCAACGTCGGCGCAATCCTGCGCACGGCGGCGGCCTTTGCTGTTGACCTCGTAGCCGCATCACCGACTACCGTTGATTTCTATAATCCCAAAGTCGTTCGCGCCTCTGCTGGCATGGTCTTTCGCCTGAAATTGTTGCCTGTCGATGATCCGAAGCGCTTTTTTGACAGGCTTTCTGCCAACGACATCGAATTGCTCGGCAGCGCGCCTGAAGCTGCAACAACGCTCGAAACAACAGCCGTGGCAGGAAAAGTGTGTCTTGCCATAGGCTCGGAAGCGACTGGTCTAAGCCCGATAGCTCGGCAGGCGAGCCAGCGACTGTTTCGCATCAAAACCGTTGACGCAGTCGAATCGCTAAATGCCGCCGCCGCCGCGGCCATTGCCATCCATCAGATTGCCACGAAACTGGAGTTGATATGAAACCAATTAGCGCCGGAACCCGTATTCCTAAGAGCATGATACAGCGACTGATTTCCATATTTCTGACGGTCTTACTTTGTTCGAGCGTGGCGCTGGCTCAGCGGGATCGCGTTGAAAGGGTTGGCGGTGATCGTTTTGAGACAGAGCTAACTACACTCAAATTTTCCGGAGGGCGCTATACCAATCTTTCATTCACGGGCTCGTCATATATCATCGGAAAACTGTCGATCGTCTCCTCGGACAAGCCGATCACGACCGTGACCTGTCGCAAGACGTTGAAAGCCGATTCGCCCGAGCAAGCTGAGAAGTTCGCTGGCTATATCGAAGTGAGTGGGGAGGAGTTGGAAAACGAACTATCAATCTCTGCCGAGACGAAATCTGTGCCGCCTTGGAGTGGAACGGAATGGTCCGGCGGCGTCAATATCGAAATTGAAGTCCCCAGGAACGATAACTTGAAAATCGACGTGCGCACAACCGTGTTCACGATTGATATTACTGGTCCTTTCGCCACCGTAGACATCACCAGCAGCCTCGGCGACGTCTCTATTGAGAAGATTACTAACAAGATCCGGGTCTCTCTCGAAAATGGCGGCGTCAGCGTGCGCGATTGCACCGGCCCGGTGACCGTCTCAACGGCATTGCGACCGATAACCTTGACCCACGTTGATGGCAAACTGGGTTCGATAAAATTGGGCAATACCAATGCCAAAATCGTTCTCGAATCCGTGCGCGGCGAAATCGACGCCCGCTGCGATAACGCGATGATCTCTGGCAACAACGTCAGTTTTGAAGCGGGACACTCGCAATTGGTTTCCGAGAACTCTAACATTGAGATCGACGCCGATGCCGTCAATGGCGATCTGACCATTCGTGGCGCGAACGGCAAGATTAACCTGTCGTTGCCAGCGAACACTTCCGCCAGCTATCTGCTTCAGGTAGAGGAAGCCGGTCGCATTTACACTAGAGAACTGCCCATGGCCGTCACGGTTGCCTCGCGCACGCGCGTAATCGGGACCAGTGGCAATAGACGGAACAAAATCGAGGTTGACATGTCAGGGGTAGGCACTGTAACTTTGGAGGGAAAGCCGGCGAACAGGATGTCGATCCGGTAACAAGCAAGGGATTTTGACCGAAAGGCGCATTGTGCCTACCAGATTTTTCATTGCCGCACTTGTCCTTCTCACATTTTCGTTTACCTCAGCCCAGGAGATTCCACTCTCAGCCGGTTTGCTGTTTCCGGATGTACCCTATGCCGGCGTCACTGGAACCGAGGCGGTGGTCCTCAATCCGGCAGCGCTTTTTATCAACAAGCCGCTTGGGCTTCAGCTCTATCACACCGCTCCCAAAGACAAGCTCGCAGGTGATGACGCGGTTCTGATCTCGGCGGCGGGTCTCGGTTTTGGCTACCAGCGTCTTAGACGCGGGATGTCGGAGATCGTCTCACGCTACGATTTCGCTTTGTCCTCACGACTTATCAAAAACATCTATACCGGTCTGTCATATACGTATTACAAGACCGCGTTGAAACCCCTCGATAAATCGCATTCTTGGAATCTGTCGATATTGGCACAGTTGAATCGTTTCGCCGCTGTCTCCGCGGAGGTACAAAACCTTAATCAGCAGAAGTATCTTAGCACCAAGACCGATCTGGGTTATCGACTCAGCGCCGCCCTACATCCGGTTGGAGAACGCATCACAATTGGTGGCAACCTGCAGCTCTATGGCAAACAAGATATCAAAAACGCCTCCTGGCGTGCGTCCGCACGCATTGCCGCAGCCAAAGGGCTTGTTCTCTATGGCGGCTTCGATGACAAGCACTCCTTCGGCGTCGGCATCGAGCTGCATTTCGGAGAGGGTTTCCTCGGCACGGAAGGCTTCTTCGATGATGAAACCAACCATCTTGGGACAACCGCCTACAGCGGTTACACGATGGCTCGACGCGATGACATGATCTCCGGGGCGGGCAAGATCCTTCATGTCGATCTGTCGGGAGACATTCCCGAGGAGCGCACCAGCCGGCTCTTCATGTTCCGTTCCGGTAGGACTGTGTACCAGAAACTTGCCGCCATCAAAACCGCGCAGAGAGATCGTCAAGTCAAAGGCATCTTGCTGACCATCAAAAATCCTGCCATCGGCTGGGGCAAATTGACCGATTTCCGGCGCGCTATCACGGAGTTTAGGAAGACAGGCAAGACGGTGATCTGCTATCTTGGCATCTCTCCGGGCAATGGTAGCTACTATTTGGCGTCCGCCGCCGATCAGGTCTACATGCTTCCCGTCGACGCCCTCAACCTGACCGGATTGCGGGCTGAAGTGACCTTCTACAAGGGGACCCTCGACAAGGTCGGCATTGAGCCGGAAATCGAGAAGCTTGGCGAATACAAAGACTATCCCAATCAGTTTACCGACACGACTTTGATTCCGCCACATCGGGAGGAGTTGGAGGCGCTGCTTGATGATCTCTATTCCCAGCTTGTTGGCGAAATTGCGCCCGACCGCAGATTGACCACGACCCAGCTTCAAAAGATCATCGATTCCGGTCCCTTCACCTCGGTTCAAGCCGAATCACTAGGACTCGTCGACGGCCGTTACTACCCGGCTGATCTTGAGGGACACCTATCCGAACTCTTTGGTGGGAACTTCCCGTTGGTTGCCTCTGATCTTTACCAATCAACACCATCGTATCGCGATCGCTTCGGTGAACCACCGCAGATCGCGTTGATCTCAGTCGCCGGTTCGATCACTAGAGGCAACTCAGGTTCGACTTTTGTTGACGGCAATACGGCCGGTTCGGCAACGATTTCGCGCGCCATCCGTCAAGCCAAGGACAATCGCTCGGTGAAGGCTATCGTGATGCGACTCGACACCCCCGGTGGCGATGCGTTAGCATCTGATCTGATCTGGGGAGAGTTGATGGCCGCGCGGCAACGGAAGCCGGTTATTGTGTCGATGTCGGATGTCTGCGCTTCCGGTGGTTACTATGTTGCTTCGGCGTCCGATAAGATTTTCCTTGAACCAACTACCATCACCGGCTCCATCGGTGTCTTTTATGGCAAGATTAATATGGAGCAGTTCTATCGCAAACTGGGGATGACAACGGAGACAATTGTCCGTGGCAAGCACGCCAACATGTATTCCACGAAATCGGGCTTCACTACTGACGAACGCCAGCTTGTCCGGCGGCAGGTGCGCGATCTCTACGACAACTTCCTATCCATCGTGGCGGAAAACCGTAAACTCTCCAAGGACTCAGTCAACACGATCGCCCGTGGCCGTGTCTGGAGCGGCAAGCGCGCGTTGGCGATCGGACTGGCGGATGCCGACGGCGGTGTTCTCGAAGCCATCGCGGAAGCCAAAACCAGGGCCGGAATTGCCGACAGCTATTATCAGGTTGTCGAATTGCCCGAGCGCCATCTCGGTTTTTTCGATCTCCCCGACATTCTTCTCTCCAGAGCAGCCCGATTCCTGGGGCTAACCAACGTCGCTCAAAACGCGGCGCTGAAAACACTGGCAGCCGAGACCGGAATGGATTCGCCGCAGATGCGACTCCCTTATGAACTCACAATCGAATAAAGCATACGCTCTTTCAACCTAGCAAAAGCGAAGAAGAGATAGAAAAATCAGTTAGTCATGGAGGTAAAATGAAAAAACTGATTGTTGTCCTATTGTTTCTGATGGCGTTGGCGACTTCTGCCTACGCCAAGATGGAATGGCCGGTAGACAAACATGTCTTCGGCAACGGTATGGTTCTGCTCACGATGGAGGATCATTCAACGCCTTCGGTGAGTCTGGAAATCTGGATGCACGTCGGCTCGAAAAACGAACATCCCGGCATGACAGGCATCTCGCATTTGTTTGAACACTTGATGTTCATGGGCACCGACAAGATGGGGCCGGAGGAATACTCCAAGATCATTCAGAAGAACGGTGGTATCTGCAATGCTTACACATCGTACGACATGACTGTCTTTCAGGAGGACTTTGGCACAGATCAACTTGAAAATGTACTTGATATGGAAAGCGACCGGCTGCAGCACCTGAAAATCAACGAGAAGAATTTCCTGACGGAACGTTCCGTGGTCGCTGAGGAACGCGGTTTTCGTGTAGACAACAGCCAGTTTGGAGACGTCATGGAGCAACTCTCAGCCAATGCCTGGTTGGCCCATCCCTATCAGTGGCACGTGGTTGGCTGGCGGGCTGATGTCGAAAATCTCACATTGCGCCAGGCTCAAGAATACTTCAAAACATACTACAATCCTGCCAACGCCGTGATGGTGGTTGTGGGGGACGTCAACACACAAGAGACCATCAAATTGGTCGACAAGTATTATGGCAAGATTCCGGGCAATCCCGATATTCCACGTCCTCTGTATGACGAGCCCGAACAGCGTGGCGAGCGCCGGGTTGACTTCCACAAAATGTCACAACTGCCGATCTTTATCGCCGGCTATCATGTCCCCGGCGAGGGAAATCCCGACCAGTATGCCCTTGACATAATGGGGCGTATCTTGTCTGGCGGTCAATCCAGTCGCATCTACAAACGACTTGTTTACGACGAACAGCTTGCACTGGCTGCCGGCGGCGAATATGGTCCTCGGGAGCAGGCCGGTTTGTTCTATGCCTACGCCTTCATGTCACCGGGTCACACCACTGTCGAGGGAGAGAAGGCGGTCTATGAAGAGATCGATAAAATGAAAACCCAGAAGGTTACCGACGAAGAACTTCAGAAGGCGAAGAATCAGGTCGAAGCCGAGTTCTATATGGGTATACAATCCAACGAGAGCAAGGCGGAGTTGTTGGGACGCTACCAGACCTTCTTTGGCGATCACAAACTCCTGTTCCAGCAGGCGGACAAGTACGCTGCGGTCACGGCGGATGACATCATGCGCGTCGCCAAAACCTATCTCGATCCGCGCAATCGCACGGTGATCACTGTGATTCAGGATACCAAACCTGCCGGAACCATGGGGATGAAAGAGGAGTGATGAACGTGAGAAACAAAACAATCATCTTTGTTCTCGGATTACTCTGTGCCTTCGCATTTGCGACACAGACGGTTACAGCCGCCAAATTGGCTCTTCCCCCGATGGCGGAAAAGACACTTCCCAACGGGCTGAAGATTATCGTGGCCGAAAACCACGAACAGCCGGTGGTATCTATGCGCTTGTTGATCAAGGTCGGTTCTTGTCTTGATCCCGCCGACAAGGCCGGTCTGGCGAATATGACCGCCGGTCTGTTACGCAAGGGCACGGCCACCCGCGATGCCAACAAGATCTCGCAGGAAATCGACTTTATCGGTGGTTCGCTGGGCGCCGGCTCCGACCTCGACGCTTCCTATGCCACCAGTGAAGTGCTGACCAAGCACTTCGACAAAGGGCTTGATCTTCTTTCGGACATCGTACTTAATCCTGCGTTCGCGCCTGCCGAAATCGAACGTCTGCGCAAGCAAACTATCGGCGCCCTTATGCAGGCGAAAGACGACCCCAATTCCATAGTGGACGAGCAGTATAAGAAATACTTGTTCGGTGACCACCCCTACGGCAAGCCTGAATCCGGAACGATCGAGTCGGTTGGTTCTCTCACTCGCGACGACATTGTCGGTTTCTGGCAAAAGAACTACATCCCGAACAACTCCGTGCTTTTTGTGGTTGGTGATGTAAAACCGGAAGATGTCTTTCCCAAAATCGAAGCCAGTCTGGGCGCCTGGAAACAAGGCACCCCACCCGACATGAAGTTTGCCGCCGCCAAGCCCGCCTCAGGCATCAAGGTTATCTTGATCAACAAGCCTGATGCCACGCAGTCGAGCGTCAAGATCGGAAACCTCGGGATCGACCGCTACAATCCCGATATTTTCAATTGCCGTGTCATGAACTATATCCTCGGCGGTGGTGGTTTTGTCTCCCGAATGATGACGGAGATTCGCCAAA
>CAIYYT010000194.1 GCA_903930455.1 uncultured bacterium
AATCTCGCGCGCGCCGTAGAAGCGAGAGATAACGGCCACGGTGCCGGTGCTGACGATGTCGGTCGCGCTGAAGAGCAGCCAGATGACAAACATCGAACTGATGACGGCGGCCATTTCGGGTGCGCCCAGCCGACCAACCCAAAAGGCATTCGTGATCAAGAGAACGGTTCGCACTGCCATGGCGCTGACAGCAGGCCAGGCAAGCCGCATAACCTGACGGAGAATCGGTCCTTCGGTGACGCTAATTAGCTGTGACGACATGGGAATACTCGGCTTGCCTTAGGTTGCCGGTTCCGTGACCGGCGGCGACACCAATTGCAGAAGTTTATTGAACGATTCCCCCCAACGTATGGCACCATCAGAGATGTCATCAACTTCGATCCGGTCAACAATACCGAGCGCCGCCGCTGTCGCCAGAAGCGTGCAGAGCGCATCCCCTTCGGTCTTGACCAAATCCGCAGACAGTTCCTTGCGACCCTCGACTACCAGACCATCGTCGATCTCGGCGATCTTGGCGCCTAGTGAACGAATAATGTCACAGAGACGCCGACGACGCGCTTCCTCACGATTCGTGTTATAGGGTGACGACCGAATAACTGACGTTCCCTCACCTACACTTGCCGCCAACGCCAGCGCACCCACCGCATCCGGGTAATCGTGCAGTTGCTCATAAGCAACGCGGCGTCCTTTGACGGCAGACTTTTTGACCAGATAGCCCTTGACCTCATTCTGATTGTACGGAATGAACTCAACACCCATTCGCCGCAATTGACCCAGCGGTGTATCGCTGATATCCACACTACTAAAATCTTTCAGGATCAGCTTGCCGCGACTGTAATTATCCACGCCGGCCACGAGGTAGGCAGCCAATTCTGTGTCAGGTCTGAGAGTGATTGTCGATGGCGTGTCATTAACGCCGCCGGATATTGTGACGTATGAGCGGTATTCGCCCGCCTGCATCGGAGTGCGTTTCCGCAGACGACGTTCGAGTTCATCTTCCGGTTCGTCCTCGCGAAGATTCTTCCGTTCGAATCCGGCGACGAAATGCTGAAAGATCTCATCAAAGCGACTGCCGGCAAACAGATCAAACAACTCGCATTTGCCACCGATAGTAGACATCGCCAGCACCAGATGCGGTACGATCTTGGCACTCTCACGTTTGAGATGGTACTTAATCTCGTGGCAAACAGGCTTCTTTACTTCCAGGCGCGAATTCTTACCGCCGAGAAATTTCAACTCCGCTCCCATTCTCCGCAGCGCCAGCACCGTCATCTGAACGGTCTCGTCAACATCGTCGATAAGCGCGATACTGCTGCCGGCAACGGTTGCGGCCATGGTCACGGCATAGCTGAAAAGGTCGTAGCTACCGAATCGCTGTGTATATTCGAATGGCTTCTTCGCGCAGGGATCGACAGTGACACCGTTATCCGACCAACTACATTGGATATTGCCGCTTGCCAGAAATTTTTCCAGTTGCCTGACCGCAGCCGTTCGCTCGACATTGACAATTGTAGTTGGCTCACACTTGAAAGCGGCGAATGCGCATGCCGTTAACACAGAGTTGTAATCAGCGGGTGGATTGATGATCAACGTATAGTCCTTGGGTCGTAGCAAGTGCATTTTCACATTCTTTCCAGTGGTTCGATTCCCAACAGTCGCAGGCCATCAGCGATGATCGTGCGAGTAGCACATGCCATCTGCATTCGCGC
>CAIYYT010000195.1 GCA_903930455.1 uncultured bacterium
GTCTTTAGAGGGCAAGTCTACATCTTGGTCGGTGAAGGCACATACAGTTCCGCAACAATTCTTTCAACGATTGCAAAAGATAACGGGCTTTTCACGGTCGTCGGTCAACCAACCGGCGGACGTCCGTCGCATTTCGGCGAAATTCTTTTGCTCAAACTTCCGCATTCTGGGATAATCTGCTCAATTTCGTGCAAACAGTTTTTCCGTCCAAACATCAGTCGAGACGCAGAGAATTCCCTTTCACCTGATGTGGAGATTTGGCCGACGGTCGAGGATTTTACGAAAGGCAGAGATCCGGTTTTTGATTGGGTTATGACAGATATCAAGAACAAAACGAAGTCGACTAAATAAACATTCACGCACTCTTAATAGTCCGTGCCCGGAAAAATTGAGTTGCCACCTAACAATTCGCTCAACCTGCCGCGCTGCTGTTCGCGCGGTCGGCAGTCGTTCGGAACCAACAATTCACCGCGCGCTCACAAAACGCAGCGCGCAGGTTAGCTCAAGTCCTACTTGTTCAATGTCAAGAGAAAAAGAATTATAAATAGTTTCTGTCATCCTTGGTGCTAGTAGCAGAATCATTTATTCTTGACTGCATTGAGGGGTAAGGTAGTACTTTTGATCTGTACCGTGGGGTACAGTACTGCCGTTGGTACACCAGAGCCTCTCATGGGGGAATGCGGTGCGTCTCGATTTGCGCGGCCTTCCGATCAAGCCTTACTTGCGTTACTTGTGGGCCGGTCATGTCAACCGGCTATCACAAATTATCTTATTCGATCCAGGAAAGCTGAGACGCCCGACAGTAATCTGTTAGTCGAAGCGTTGTGCAGTGAATCATGCACAACCTTCAATGATGCTAATCGGTCGAGCATTCCAGCCGCATCATGAGAAGAGCTCATCGTTACCGTGGGCAGAGTGTTGAACATGCAAAAGAACATTATGCGGCTCGTCCGGGTGAAAGGACTTGCCGTTTGGCTTTCTTCTGTTTCTCCTTGAGTTCAGTGTATTGTTGTTCCAATGCTTTCATCTCAGCAAGTGTCTCCGGACGAGATTCGTATAATCGGTTTTCTTTGACAAGCGCCATGATGAGTTTCAAGAGCTGTGGCGTTGAGGCGATGATGCTTTTCCGGTGTTTCCGACTCTTGAGCTGTCGATGCAGATATTTGATGCGCACTTCAGGGATCCATCTGGCAGTCTCCTCGGTCATGGAGTAAAGCAACCAACGGAGACGATTGTCACCGAGATGAGAGATATGGCGTGTGCCGACAAATTGTCCCGACTGAGACAAGCGAAGATTCAAACCGGCTTTCTTTTCGATCTGTTTGAAATGACCGAAACGGTGAATATTCTGCAATTCGGCAAGGAAGAGCGCGGCAGTGGTACAGGAGATGCCCTTCAAACTCAACAGGATGTGGTATTCTGGCAGCTGCTCAGCGCAACGAATCAGTTCAGCCAAGACCTGGTCCACTTGAGTGGCAATTGTTTCGATCAGCGCAATCCAGCATGTAAGCGAGATTCGTTCGGCAGTGCATTCTTCTTTGTTTTTGGGAACCCCGATACTGTGATGTGCTGCCCGCTGTAGTTGGAGAAGGGTGTTGAGCCCGTATTGATTGCGGGAGATTGTTGCAATGGCTTCAGCTTTTTTTGCGACATTAAGCGAGAGAAAATCCTGAGGGAAGAGATATCGCTTGAGCAGATACATCGCAGTGTGCGTGTCGGGTTCAACAAGCGTTAGAAATTCGGGAAAGATTTGTTCTACAAGGGCTCTTAAACGACCCCGGTTTTGCGCGTATTCCTTGCGAAGTTTGTCATAGGTAATGCTCAGGCGGTGCATGGCGCCGTGCAGCGACGGATGTGTCGAGTAGAGATCGAAATAGCCGTGCTGGGCATTGGAGGCAACAATCAGAGCATCTTTCGGATCAGTCCGAGAGAAATCATGATTGAGCATCGGCCGTGCATGATGGGTTGTCAATGGGCTGACAAGCAAGACGCGGTATCCTTCTCGGTCGAGATACGCACAGAGTGTAAGCCAGAGATTGCAGGAAGTCTCCACGGCGAAGACAACGGACTGTGGATTGCAGTTGGGCACAATCTGACGTAATTTGTGCCAAAGAGTGTTTGTATATCCTTCATGTGAGACATCGAAGGGAAATGTTTTTCCAAGCTGTGAGCCAATCGGATCAATGACCATAGCCTGGTGTTTTGCTTTGGCAGGATCGATGCCGACGATAATCATTCCATCGATCATGCCGCGCTTCTGCTGCAGGGAAGAGAGTTCCATAGCTGGTTCTCCTTTCATGAAATGACGGTGGATGCGAGAATATCTTCAATTGTGAGGTAAGAGAATAGTGGCGGGGTACGATCACCACTGGTCCAAGTACTGAGTGACGGAGATGATCGTCTCAGGGCGTCAGGACAAAGCCTTCGGGTTTTTGAATCCCGTTTGCGGGAGCGCCGATCTCCATTGTGGGGCTACCCCGCCACTTTATTTTTTCGCAATATAGAAATCGTTAGGTGGGGCTCAATTGGCATTTATCAAAAAAATGCGTATTGTATAGTCAATATTGCTCAGGAAATCAGCTTGAATTACAATTTTGAGTGGGATCCTGCTAAAGCCCAGGCGAATATTAAGAAACATAAGGTCGGA
>CAIYYT010000196.1 GCA_903930455.1 uncultured bacterium
AAGGAATCGGCGGTGAATGTGTCTGCAATCTGTCCATTCACTGTTAGTATTAGGTTCTAATGATTAAGCCTCAACGGTGTGACCTCAGGAACAACAGATAACTCCTATACCTTAGTAGCTAGCTACCTTTTCAACCTTCCGAGCGATTGACCGCTTGATTAATTAGCCGTATGCTTGATTGAGTGAGGAAGAAAGAGCTTCCGGAAGTGTTCGACACTTCCGCCCAAGAGATGGTTTGGTTCTGTATGTCAGTATGAACAAGTGGATTTTCAATAACAGTTCGAGATCACTCGTCCCCTGAATCCGAAAGAAAATTGCGGAGATTAACTTGGAGGCTGTCCGATCCAAGCTACATCAGGGTCCACAGACTGGTCAGAGGGCTTTTCGATCATGTGGCTTGCGAAGGCAACCACAGAATGACCGCAGGCAGAGTGAGGAGCAGAAGAACGGGTTAGTGATTAGCGCTTGAGATAACAATGTAGATTCGGGTTTCACAAGGAGTTAACATGTTTAAGATAATCAGTCTGTTCCTGTCAGTTTTGCTGTCGCTCTTTATTGCGTCTTGCGGTACTGGCAACACAACCGCGCAGCCGGCTGGTAAGGTGACAGCCGAAAAGGTGGCAAAGACAACCACCTATGTTACCATGCCCGGTAATACGGCAATCGCCGTCGCTCTCGTCGATGCGATCGATACTGATGTTCAGCTATCAGGCGCGGAATTTCGGGCCAGACTTTCCCGACCCATTGTCGTGGATGGACACACCCTGTTTGCGGATGGCGCCGGAGCGAAAGGAATACTGAATAAGGTCGTTCAATCTGGTCACCTCAAGACCCCCGCCGAATTGAACTATAGCTTGACGGCCATTCAGGACGGAAGCGGACGCTGGGTCAACGTAGGTACCAACGCGATTCAAGAGACGAAAGCTTCACATACGAACCGAGAGGTTGCCATGATCGGCGGTGGTGCTCTAGTTGGTGGTATCGTTGGAAAGCTAATTGACAAGAAAGGTAGTACTGAAATTGGCGCCGCCGCCGGTGCGGCTGCCGGTACAGGTTTATCCGCTGCGACCGGCAAGCAGGACATTTTCCATGCGGTTGGCACGGAGGTCGTGTTCTATTCGAGTCAGTCCACGCAAGTCGCTTTGAGATGACGGAAACCTAGTTTGCACACGGTCCGCGCAAAAGCGGACTGAACATATTCTGAAAGGAAAGAAATGAACCATACAAAACGAATCATCGTCGCAGCGCTGCTAATCGGTTTGCTGCTCAGTCTCACGGCCTTTGGAGCCCGGCGCCCTGTCGGTGTCCACGGTGTCGGACCGCGACTTGGCCTTACAGTCAATCCGGATCAATTTCACGTGGGTGGCCACATTGATCTTGGTGATCTGACCAACAACCTCATGATGCAACCTAATCTGGAAATCGGTTTTGGCGATAATGTAACCACAGTCGCCCCCTCTTTTGAGCTTGATTATCGCTTCCGCTCTGACTGGGGAGCTTGGACGCCGTATCTGGGTGGTGGGGTTGGTCCAGTATTTTACTCGACAAAGCACGGAAACAGTTCATCCGAACTTGGCGTCTATCTGCAGTTTGGTATTGGGAAGGGATCGTCCGGCAATCAGTCAGGGCATTTCTTCTTAGAGGGTAAGCTTGGTCTGGCGGACGCCCCTGACTTCAAAGCCACTGTCGGTTGGACCTTCGGGAAATAGGTTATGCAAGAGACATTGAAAGAAGTGAGTCCTGCAAAGAGAAAATGTTCCGCTCAGGAGGTGCGGCCCACAGGTGAACATCGTGGACTTAGGGTGGAGACTCAATTTCTTTCCGAGGGTGCCGGGCACACCCTATCAAATTGTAACAGCTAACAATCAAACAAACAACACTCAGGAGAAACTAAGATGAAAATGAAAACAGTGTACATTTTGGCACTAATCGTCGCGGCAGCGGTTCTGTTTGTAACCAGCATTCCTCTGCAAGCATCGAAAACGGATGATCGGATCGCGGCATCCGCCAAAGATTCATATGTTTTCAAGACCTATCTGAAGAGTGATGCCATCACGATTCAATCCAAGGATGGCGTTGTCACCTTGACGGGTACGGTTTCCGAAGAATCTCACAAATCGATGGCCGAAGAAACCGTAGAGAGTTTGCCCGGCGTTAAGAGCGTGAATAACCAGCTCAGCGTCACAGGTTCGCCTGCCAGTGCAAACTCGGACGCATGGCTCGCTGAGAGAGTACGAGGCACGCTCCTATTTCACCGGAGCGTGAGTTACGTCAACACCAATGTTTCCGTCACTGATGGCAAGGTGACTCTGCGAGGCGAGGCCTCCAGCGAAGCACAGAAGCAACTCACGACCGAATACGCCAAGGATGTCTCCGGGGTCAAAGATGTAGACAACCAAATGACCGTAGGAAAGGCCCCTGCTACGTCGCATAGGTCAGTGGACGAGAAGATAGATGATGCTTCCATCACTACCCAGGTCAGGATGTCCCTACTATTTCATCACGGCACGGATGTCTTCGATACAAAGGTCTCGACACACCAAGGCGTCGTCACCTTAGGTGGCTCAGCAAAGAACCAGGCCGAGATAGACCTGGCGACCAAACGCGTCAGTGATGTCCACGGCGTGAAGAGCGTAAATAACCAAATGACTATCGAGGCATCGCACTAGTCCTCGACCAACTAACTTGTCGGATCGTTGCTGGCTGATGCAGGGACGCATCGGTCGGCAGCGAATCCGAAGCAAACGGAAAGGAAAATCATATGCTGTGGACAATAGCCGTAGTGCTGCTGATTTTATGGGGACTCGGCTTAGTTACCGGCACTACGATGAGTGGTTTCATTCACGTTCTGCTGGTGATCGCTATTGTAGTCGTACTGGTCCGGATCATCTCCGGCCGACGACCGATATAGCTCGGATCGTGTTAGGAAAGGAGCGTTTGTGAATATCACGAACATAATCGGCATAATTCTAATTGTGCTCGGCGTGGTGGGGCTCATCTATGGAGGGATAACCTATACCTCCAGCAAGAATGTCGTCGACTTGGGATCGGTTCAACTCAAGGTCGATCAGAAAAAAGAGATTCCGCTGTCACCGTTCTTTGGCGCAGGTGCAGTAGCGGTCGGGGTCATACTAATGCTCGTGGGGCGACGCCGAAACGCAGGCGGAAGTGTACTATGAGTGCAGTCGGTTACCCAGCGACGCTGATCGGAAGGTGAGAGGATGAATAAAGGGAGCAATTCACGGCAATGCCGCAGTCGTCCGCATACCGACGTCGGCGACTGCGGCGCCGGCCGTGTTATCCAGGGTGCATCGTTACCGCTCCTTCAAGAAAGGAACAGGAGATGAAATTTACCATTGCGATTATGATAGCGCTGTTCCTGGCAGCCGGTCTGGTATTCGGCACTGCTTCAGGGCAGCCACCGATACCGTCCCAAGAGCAGCCAGAGGTTCTGACCCGCGGGCCGGTGCATGAGGCCTTCTCTGAACCGGTCATCATGCAGATTCAGGCAGGCCTGGTGGTCCCAAACCAGCCGCAGGCCGACATCGAGGAAATCCCTCCGGCAGAAAGGCCTTATGGCGATCAATATGTCTGGGTTCCGGGATACTGGTCCTGGGATGGGGATCGCAACAACTACATCTGGGTTAGTGGCTGCTGGCGAGCCGCTCCACCACATATGTCTTGGGTGCCAGGATACTGGAGCCAAGTACAAGGAGGTTGGGAATGGGTAGCTGGTTTCTGGACTGCGGCCGGTATTCAGGAAATTGAGTATCTGCCTGCTCCGCCCGCATACGATGACGTGCAGCCGCCAAGTTCTCCATTATCTCAGGACAACATTTGGGTGCCCTCCTGCCAATACTGGTACCAGGGCCATTTTGTCCGGCGTCCCGGTTACTGGCTGGCGGCTCAGCAGGACTGGGTTTGGGTGCCTTCTCACTATATATGGACACCGCGGGGTTATGTCTTCAGTGAAGGACACTGGGACTATCCTCTAGAAGACCGCGGCGTGTTGTTTGCGCCAGTTTACTTTCCGCCGTCAGTCTATAGCCGGTTGGGGTATAGTTACTCGCCGAGCATCGTCTTGGATTTAGGTGCGCTGGTAGCCAACTTGTTTACCTATCCGCGTTACGACCATTACTACTTCGGTGACTACTACGATGACTCCTATCTCAGTATCGGCATCTTTCCGCGATATGAAGTCGAACAGAATCATACGTGGTATGACCCGACATACGTTTACGACCGCTGGCACCACCGGGACGATCCTCGCTGGGCGGAAAATGAGCGGAATGACTACGACCGCCGCCATACCAACACGGACCTTCGTCCTCCGAGGACATATCGAGAGATGGAAGTCCGTCAGGCTAATAAATTGCCCGAGCAGCAGCAAAACAATTTCCGGATGGCAGAGCCCCTGACGGCGGTTGTCGCCCACAAGGGGACCGCGCTGAAATTCGAGCATATCGACGCCAACGCACAAAAGAAGATCGCCACAGAGGCGACCGCCGTACACACGTTCACTGCGGCGCGCAGCAACTGGGAGGCCAAGCCGGCACATCAGGAGTCGGTCCAGCCACCCGCGGGACAGAAAGGCAATGCAACGACACCAGCGGAGCGTAAGGGCTCCGTGACAACACCAACCGAGCGCAATAAGCCGGTAACGACACCAGCGGAGCGTAAGGGCACAGTGACACCGCCGACCGAGCGCAATAATCCGGTAACGACACCAGTGGAGCGTAAGGGTTCCGTGACACCGCCGACCGAGCGCAATAACCCGGTAACGACACCAGCGGAGCGTAAGGGCACAGTGACAACACCGACCGAGCGCAACAGGCCAGCAGCTACACCCGTGGAACGTAAGGGCACCGTGACGTCGCCTGCTGAAAACCAGAAACAGGTGACCCAGCCGAAGGAGACGAAGACTCCAACCGTTCAGCCACGTGAGGTGCAGATAACCCAACCGGAGCGAGTGAAAGTTCCGACCCCGCCTGTTGCTGGGAAACAGGGCGGCGCCGTTAAAAGTCCGCCGCCGCAACCGGTCAACGAACGCAAAGACGTAGGTGTGGTCAAGGTTACGCCTGCCAAGAACCAGCCGGCGGCTACCACAAAGGACAAGGTCAAGGAAACGCCTAAGAAGAAACAGCCTGCGGGCAATGCAAAGGACAAGGCCAAAGACAAGGGTAAATGAGCCGATTGCCCGGCAGAGTCATTGCGATCTCTGCCGGGCTGGCTGGTTTGTCGTGTCGCATAAATTCCCGCTGAGATGGGGCCGTAGACGCATATCACTGGGAGCGCAAATTGAATCAAGAAATCAGACGAGTCAAAGATCGGGAGCTTCGCAAGTGGGGTCTGAGATTTTTGTTCACATGGCATGACGGCAAAACCATTCTCATGGTTACTATGGGTGCCGGGACATTGGATTGAGGATTCCCGTGGCAAGTACAAAAGGAGAGAGCACCGGGGATGCCAGGTGCTTTCTCCCAGATAGTATTGTCAGCATCTGAGAAGTGAATTCGCGGAGAGGAGAAATCTACGTACACCAGTGTTGAAGAGAAACTGCGCTTTGAGATAATGATATCGGAGTTGTGCTCGGCGTTTGTTCATGTGTCCGCGGATGAGGTCGACGATGAAATCAGTCGCTGGCTGGCATTCGTCGTTACCTGCCTCGGTGTTGACCGTGGTACGCTTTTTCAAATCTCCGCTGATCATACTTCTGGTCAATTGACCCACACATGGGCCGCCACCAAATCGCTCTCCTTGGATAAGGGTTCCGTCGCCGATCTGCGGGAGGGAGTCTTCGTGCTGCCGTGGACCGTCGAGAAGATGCTGCGAGATGAACCTGTCGTGTTCTCCTCGGTTAACGAACTGCCTCACGATGCCATCGCCGACAGACAGTTTTTCGAAGAACACGGCACCAAATCCAATGTCACAATTCCTCTGTCTGTTGGTGGTGAAGTCATCGGCGCCGTCGCCTTCAGCGCCGTCCGCTCGAAAACCCACTGGTCGGATGACCTTATTGGACGTCTCCAAATGGTCGCCCACGTCTTCGCATGCGCTCTGGCACGCAAAAGAGCCGACATCGAGCAGAAGAATGCGGTCGAGCGATATCAAACGCTCTTCGAGTCTGCCAATGATGCGATCTTTGTACTCAGCGAGAATAGAATCGCCGAATGCAATGAACATTGCGTCTCAATGTTTAGCTGTCGGGACAAAGTCGACCTTATCGGCCGCGGCCCCTGGGAGTTTTCGCCGCCACAACAAGCCGACGGTGAAAACTCGGAGGATAGAATCAAGCGTCTCTTTGATCTGGCCCAGCATGGAACTCCCCAGAAGTTTTTCTGGAAATGTCGGCGCAAGGATGAGTCGCTTTTCGACGCCGAAGTATCACTCAATGCCTTCACGGTTTCCGGGGAAACTCTCCTCCTCGCAATAGTGCGCGACATCACCGGGCACAGGCAGGCAGAAGAAATCTTGAAAGAGAGCAACGAACGACTCCAGTCAGAGCGGGTACTGTTGGCAGAGAAAAATACGGCTCTCCGCGCAATCCTGGATCAACTTGAACAGCAAAGAATCGAATTCAAGGAGGAGGCCTGCTCAAGCCTTGAGCATATTTTCGCTCCTACGATCAAGAAACTTCGAACCAGTGATGGGCACCTCAACAAAAGGGAACTAACAGAACTCGAGGACGCTTTCGAATCGATCATTGGAAAAGGGGTGAATACATTCAAAGAAAACTTCGCCAAGTTATCTCCGCGTGAAACCGAGATATGTGAGTTCATTGTCAAGGGGCTAAGTTCAAAGGAAATTTCGGAGGCCCTGAATGTTGCCCCGCAAACCATCCACAAACATCGAGAAGTCATTCGCCGCAAACTTAAGATCCAGAACCTGGAAATCAACCTCCCAACCTATCTTCGCAGCAAGCCATAATTGCGCTTTGACCGCTTCGGGCAATTTCTACGTAAAAAACCCGTATTGACTGTCTTGCATTTTCGCCGTTATTCGTGTCTGTCGGGCGACCGTAGCTTACGCGACGACACGCAGACATTGTGACACTTCACTCGAAACGAGCATTCGAGTTACGTTGTGCGGAGTCGATCGCCCGAACTTGAGAGGCTCTTGATCCGGCGAATCGGAGCGCCCGGGCTTTGGCTCCAACCTGCTCGGTGAAAAGAGCCTCTTAAGCACTCTTCCGCTCGAAATTCGCCCTAATGATGCCTCAGGTCAATTAATGACCGCTATTTCCACAGAGCTTCCGACTCACCAAGATGCGTGTAAATCGTATATCTCGAAGCCGTCTCCTGTTTGGCTCCGTCGCAGGCTGGCGCTTCTTAGGCAAAAAGCACGACTATTGAAGCGACAGCAACTATAGCCATTGCAGTTGTCGTCACCCAGCCGAGAATGTTCACCAGGCGGCTGTTGGCATACTCTCCCATGATGGAGCTCTTGGCGCTTAAGGAGACCACGAAGTACAACACTATGGGGGCGACGATTCCATTAGCGATGGCAGCGTAGATGAGGGCGTGAATCGGGTCCAGGCCGACGAAATTCAGAATGAATCCGACGAGCATAGCGGCTCCAAGAACGCCGTAAAACGCCCATGCGTTTTTGAGCTTGCGGTAAAGCCCTTCCTTCCAGCGGAAGCTCTCGGCAAGGGCGTACGCGGCTGAACCGGCGAGCACGGGCACAGCCAGCAATCCAACACCGACAATACCAATGGCAAACAGGAGGAACGCGGACTGTCCCGCTAGCGGGCGAAGTGCCTCGGCGGCTTGAGCTGCGGACTGGATGTTCGTCACTCCTGCCGTATGAAGCACGGCCCCACATGTGAGGATAATGAAGAACATTACCGTGTTCGAGAAGAGCATGCCCACCCACACGTCAGTGCGCATCCTTCGGATCCCTTTCGGAGTGACATCGCGCTGACGCTGTGCCACGGTGGTCGCACCTTGTAGGATCTCCTCCTCTACCTCTTGTGAAGTTTGCCAGAAGAAAAGATACGGTGAGATGGTCGTTCCGAGGATTGCGCAAACAAGCAGGATTTGCACCTTTGAGACGTGCAGATTCGGCACGATAGTGTTGCGCAACACCTCACCCCAGTCAATGCCCGAGATGGTAAACGCAGTTACGACGTACGCCAGCAACACAAGTGCCATCCCTTTCAGATATTTCGCGTACCGGGCATACGATAGGAACACCTGCAGCAGAAGAGAAAGCAAGGCAAAGCCCACAATCAAAATACCAAATCCTATCTTGGGGACTAGGAGTTGCGTCGCCTTCGCCATGGCGCCAAGGTCCGCTCCAATGTTGAACGCATTGGCAACAAAGAGAAGTGCAGTACAAATGTAGAGAATGGCACGTGGATACTGGGTGCGGATATTTGCAGCCAGACCACTTCCGGTCACCAACCCGATGCGTGCGCACATCTCCTGCACTACAGCCATGAGTGGAAACGTGAACGGGGCTAGCCACAGGAACTGATAACCGAACTGGCTCCCTGTTTGAGAATACGTGGCAACGCCGGATGGATCGTCATCTGCCGCACCAGTAGTCAGGCCGGGTCCAAGTTGATGCCAGAATTTGCCGAAACGGCGCCTTAGCGGCTGTTTCCGCACCAACTGATGGACACCCGCTCCATACCGTTCGCGTTTGTTAGTCGGGGTCAGGCA
Source organism: uncultured bacterium (assembly GCA_903930455.1). Taxonomy (GTDB): domain Bacteria; phylum Zixibacteria; class MSB-5A5; order CAIYYT01; family CAIYYT01; genus CAIYYT01. The sequence continues at coordinate 8,667 of CAIYYT010000196.1, forward strand.
TGGGGGAATTACTTTGCTCATTTTCTATTCACTCCTGTTGCGTGCCAATCTTCTATCTCCTCCTAACAACGCTGCCTACTGAAAGAGAAGTCGCCAAAATGGCTATCGGCAAGGCTTTTCTCGTTCCGGGAGTTGATCCGTATCCCAATTCCCGATACGTCGAGGCGATTTATACTCACGATTGAGAAGCTTCTTGCAGCCGTCTTCCGGCGGCGCCTTTGCGGATCGGCAAGAGACCGTATTTCAGCTGACACACGACTTCGCGTGGAAAGGTTTCAGAGCCCCAGGCCCACGTGTGCGTCGAATAAGATCCGCGATTTCTTCTGGACGGGGAAAAAGGGTGTCAATTCAAGACCCGCATTCACCTTAGTACCGACGTCCAGATCGAGTCTCCTCATAAGCTCAATGATATCCAGGAATACTGACGTGGCGAAACCGCCTCGACCCTTACTCACATCGATCGGCGAGTTCACCCCGAATGTTCCGAATCCGAAGTTGACAGGAAGCCGATGTCCCGATGTTCCGTCAACATAATAGAGTCGCAGCATCGCACTCGTGTGGCCGTAGTCTATGCTATCCTTGGCTCGGGTGTCGTACAGGACTTTGGGGACGCCAAGCATGAACCCCACTTCGATCCTCGAACCTCTAACGCGAAAATAACGCGTCACCGAGTTGGATCGGTCTACCGCACCGATCTTGATGTTGCGATCGGGTTCCACACTAACCTTAATAACCGCCCAATTGGGCAGCGAGTCTACCTCCACCTGGACCTGTTCGAGTTCCTCCGCACGGATGGCGGCATAAGGACCATAGGCCTTCCGGTACTGAATGAACATAGCGCGATCCCGGTTTGGATCACCGTGACTGCGAAAAGTCATTACATGCCGTTCGAGTGTTTGCGCCGTTGTCCCTCTTCGCAGTAGCACCGTCGTTTTGATCGTAACAAACTGTGGTCCCATGCCCTCTCGAATACTGTCACGCTGAAAGATCACTTGAAGGTTTCGTATCTGCTCGCGGTCCAGTGTGACTGCCGTCGCTGGGTCTGTGCCGCCAGCTTGCGGGATGATTCGCGCATAACGCTCGACTTGCTCAATGTCCTGGTACTCTTCCACCTCGACGACGCAGTCTGTCTCATAAAGAAGACGACGCCCTTCAGCGTCCAGCACACTGAGATGAACAGGGTATGATCCGGGAGTGACATTTTGTGGAATGGCGGCGATGTACGCGTTGTTGCCGATAGATTTCAACGTTGTCCCCTCGATAGTGAGTATCGGGGTCACGACGACCTTGTCCTCAGTGTCATGTCGTATGATTGACAAGCGAACGGTGTCGTCGGGGAAGTATACTGGCCTCTCTAGAGAGATGATGACGGTCTCGTCCGCGAGTGGCAGCTGTATGAGCACAGTGGATCTCAGCCTTGCCTCTGCGCTCATTGTGCCGATAACCCAGAGCAGCATCAGGCCTGGCATCATAAGTTTTAGCATGGCGGCTCCTTCTCTTTGGTGATAATCAGAATTGCCTCTTACGATAGACGCGGCTGCTTCGGGTTCAAGTCCTTCCCTCACCGTTCAAAGATGTCCCTCCATGCACGGAAGTCTTGAGGTCGAGCAACACATTCTCAATTGGCAGGCTCCAATAGGCCTTGATCAATAGTCTCATCTGCTCTTTCATCTCGGGCAAAACCCGTATGTCGTTAAATCAATTCGGATACGGGGCATTGGAAGTTAGCAGACAATTTGGGCGGTGGCAAACATTTTTAGGTGCCGTATCTTCAGGACTCGTTGGGTTCTGTCTCCGACGGTCACCGACCGTGACGGATATTGCCTGCCGAACGTCCGATATCGCTTTTTCCGCGCGGGCGAGAGATTGCCAAAGGGTGACCCCGAAGGGGCCCCTTGCCATGAACTCGTGTCCCTGCGGTGGGGTTTGATTATTGGTCTAGGCCTGGTTCGGTAACGACTGCGAGACCGACGACTCTCTTTATTGAATCTTTCCACCTGATGAGGGGGTGGTTCTTCAGGGCATCGCATATCTCGCGGATGCGGTCATCTGTCTGCCCTTGTTCGATTCGCTGAATTGCCTTTCGGTCCTGTTCGTCAACCGAGGAGACACGGCTTCGGATATTATTGAGTTTGCCAATCCAGATCGATTCGGTCACGTGCGTGCTCTGGTTCGTGACGTGTCGGATGATGTTAGCGCTGTCAAGCATCGGCTCAACAGAGACGCTCGTACGAAATCCCTTCGCGCTTGCCAGCTTGAGGGCATCCAGCCTCTCTCGATAGCTTGGAGCTCCGGGTACGAGTTGAGTGTTCCGGGCAAATCGAATCCTTGTTACTCGTGGAACACATGATGCGTGGAGAACTTGAAGGGTCGCTGAGATGATGACACAAATTTGGCACAAGTCCTTGAAATTAAAGCCCCGAGGTTTGTAATTCGTTGTCAATTGGCGACTTTGATGGGATGAATATTAGTGGCTGGGAGACAGGGATTCGAACCCCGAACGACTGATCCAGAGTCAGTAGTGATACCATTTCACCATCTCCCAGTGATTTAGTGGTTGCTAATATAGATCGGCAGGATGCCGCTGTCAATGAACAAAATCAATTCTCTACAGCCACCAGTGCAACGTTCTCAAGAAATGCGTAGGAGACAGGTTTATGTGTCGTGCGCTATGCTCCATCTCCTTTGCGGATATAGTTTTCGTGCAGTCCTTCGTTGTTTTTGCGCGACCAGACCTGATGACCCTGCTTTTTCACCAGATCGAGTAGCGGCGCTGGTAAGAATGGCGTAATCAGCAAGTAGATGCTGCCGGCGGGCAATTCCTTCAATTCTCTCAACACTTGTTCCAATGGGTGGCCGCCACTTGCGATAACCGGTCGGGCATCAAGCGACTTGGCTACAGTCGCATTCTGCATCCAGTTGGGCGCACCTTCTGTCGCGCCCGTAGCACCTTGCTCACTCCATTCTTCTGTGAAACCGGCCGACCGGCGTAGCGTGTTGATCAGAGTTTCCAATGGCACATCGCCGATCCGAGCAACCTGCCGCAACGTTGCTACTTTAGCAACCGTCATGCGCAGAATCGGATTGCGCAAATGCCCGAATGCAGGGGACATTCGAATCAACACATCCTCAAGCTGCGGAAACTTCTGCAGCAGAGCGCCAACTCTGCTGTCGGGAGTGATCGCATCTATTCTGGTTGTGTCAGTCATATGTCTAGTCCTTGCCATACGACAGCAATCGCTGTTCGCCGGTTAAAGCGCGCTTGTCAGTCAAATCCTGGCTCACTTCGAGAGTGCCAAGGTAGTCGCCCTGCTTGTTTCTCAGGGCGAAATACTCGATGTGAATAAATCGTCCCTTGAGAGTGATCCAGAACGGCGAACGAGTCTCCTTACCCGATTTGAAATCCGCCAGAATCTTTTCCACAATATGCACGCTGCCGGGGGGATGGCACATCTGCACTTTGCGGCCGAGGATGGCGCGATTTCTATCGAAAATCCGCTCGCGTCCTTGAGTGAAATAGCGGACGGTGTCATCCTTGTCGACGAAAGTCAGATCAAACGGAATCGTATTGAGAATCACCGTTAGTTCCTCAGGTGTCATGCTTCCACCGGGTAGTTGCATGCGTTCCCGTGATTCCTCGACACGGGCTGCGATAGTGTCCTTCTGCGGTTGCCATTCGTCGGACGGGTCAAGCAGGCAGTAGCCGATCTCCAGGCTCTGGCGATAGACCTGATACCACTCCTGTTCGGTGAGTGTATCCAAACACATCGGCAAAAGGATCTGCTCTTCCTTGTAGATCATCTCCGCAATTGAATCGGTCGCCGGTTTGAAGATCAGTTCTACCAGCGTCCGCGCTTCCGCGGCTGATACTGCTTGTCCCACACGCAATGCCTCGTCGGCCGCCTTCAATAACTCGCGGGTTTCATTATGCTTGCCCCACATGACCGTCGGTGGTCCGGTGATGCCGTGCTTCTCCAGAAACGGAAATACTAAGTTCTCCTTGCGACGGTAGTGTTTGTCGACATCTGCCAGAGCATTGAAATGGATGCGCGCTTTCGAGAGAAGCTCGGTCACTTGTGTATCTGCGGTCGACGTCCTAATTTCGTCATAGAGTTCTCCGAGTGTCTTCAGTTCCCATTCGATGGCGCGATTCTTTTTTTTAAAAGTATCAACTGGATGTCCCGGCGGCGGCGTTTTGCTCCCTGTCTGGTCGATCTGTCCGCGCAGCGCGGCGCTGTGCAAATCGCAGAAGCTCAGTACTTCCTGTGTCGGCATCTCCTCGGCTATCAGTTCCTGCTCCACGGCGACAACTTCATGGTAGGGGACTTCCCCGAGCAGATGCGCCAATTGGCTGCGCACGGCGTCGGGCGCTTCGCCCTTGTGGAGTTGTTGAATCAGATGCTTCAACAGATTCCGTCGTTGTTTCGCGCTGTCGATCAGTTCGCTCATGATACTATCCTTTCCTCATATTGTTCTTATCATCGATTTGCAGTGATTTGGCTTCTCCATCTCGCTCTTATTGCAGCATACGCATGTTCAGGAAATAATCTATCGATGTTGTCTACGAAAGGTTTGACTCAGGTCAAACAATCTCAAGATTTTGGTGGACGACGATTATTAGCAGCGATAGCTCGGCGAGCGAGCCCTTGTTCTCAGAAGCGGTGGCTCAGGCGCCTTGCCGTTGTTGCCAGTCCGTCCGGCTTACTCGATAGATGTAGTGGTGCACAGGAGCGGTGTAGCTCCGCATCGACTCGGGGAAGAGGTGGGTATTTTCGCCGACACGAATACCACCAACCGCTTCCTGCATCTTGATGGAAGCGAGGTTGTTTACATTAGGTGTCGCTTCGATCGCAATGCAATCAGTATTGGCGAACAGATGATTCAGCAAACCCCGTTTGACCTCAACGCCGTATCCGTGTCCCCAGACCTCCGGCAACAGCTTGACATCAGTGGTGGCTATGCCCTCGTTATTCGGTGTACTCATTTTACATTCGCCGATGGCTTGGTGGTTCGAATTAAGTTCGACGATAAGCAAGCGGTCGAATTCGAAATCTCCGACCATGGTCAGTCGGTCGTGAATCTCTTCGCGGGTGATCCGAAGTCCTTGGGGAAAACCGACGTTGGTCATGACCCGTGGATCAGTCCAGAGTTGATAGTAGAGATTGGCGTCGCCTGTCGTCGCCAAACGAACATTCAGCCGCTCCGTAGTAAACACTACTCTCCCCGAGGATGCATCCAGCTTTTTCATCTGATTCCCTAAATCTTCTCGCCGTCGGCAACTGCTTCCAGTCTCACTCGGTCGAGAATTGTGATATCGCGATTGTTTACTTCAAGTATGCCGAGATCAATCAGTTTCCGCAAGTTGCGCGACAACGTCTCATTGACCGTACCCAGCATGTCGGCAAGATCGCCTTTGCTCATCGGTAACGTGATTTGATCACTGT
>CAIYYT010000197.1 GCA_903930455.1 uncultured bacterium
CAGGAGTGCGTGTCAGCGGCGCCGGCCATTCCCGCGAAAACGGCGACCCTGGACAATCTTTGAAGGGCGTAGCGAGACCGCACAGACTGTTCATCCGTATGGGAAAACGCAGGTCGAGGTTCGCTTGTTCTTTGACATCGCGAATATTGTGCGATCGTTTTCTTGGACGCCAGATTCCCGTGCGCGGCGCATACCCCATGGACGTAACTGTGTCCGGCTACGCGATGTCTGTACCCACGCCAACGCGAGACGTCGCGTGGGTTTGCCGCATCTTCGTAAGTCTACATTCCCAAACCCGGGATATTCATACCGCCGGTCAATTCCGACATCGTATCCTGATTCAGCTTTGCTGCCGACTCTTGCGCCTGCGTGATGGCGGCGACAATCAAGTCTTCAAGCATTTCGATATCGCCATCCTTAATAACCTGCGGATCAATCTTGACCGCCTTGAGATCGCCTTTGCCGGTGACAATGGCTTTGACCATGCCGCCACCCGCGGAACCTTCGATTTCTTTGGCGTTCAGTTCTTCCTGAAGCTCCATCATGCGCGCTTGCATCTTCTGCACCTGCTTCATCATGTCGCCGAAACCTTTGGCCATCTATCTTCTCCTACTTGTTGTTGTGTTCGATTCTAAGTTGTCGGTACACGCTGTCTGTCGCTATTGCTCTGCCAAGTCTTGTCTGCCGACGATCTCGGCGTCGAAAACTTCCATCGCCTTGATTACCGCCGGATGATCAGGTTTTTCGCTGTCGGCCAGCAGGCCGGCTTGGCTGCCACTTTCCTGCCGGTGTGCCAGATTCTTGTCAACGAAGAACTGGAAATGATACGTCTTGCCGGTTACGCCTTTGACAACATGCTCGAGCGTCTTCTGGATGTCCCGATCCTGAAGTTGCCGCACATGCACTTCGCCAAGCCGATCAAACGCAATGGTAATCTTGTTGTCATCGATACTGCGCGGCTCAGCCAGAGTCAACTTGATCTGCAAATTGCGATGAGTCGTCTTGAGTGCCTGCAAAAACCTCGGCCAAATTGATACCAGATCAGTTGGTGGGACCGACCCTGCCGGCGTTGTTGATGATGCTGTTGCTGAATTGGACTGGGTTGGCGTCAGTGAATCGAGCGGCAATACCGGTGCTGGATCGGGCGAACTCAACTCCGATTGAGTCTTGGGCGCAGCGTGCGGCGACGAGTTCGTCGCTTTCGGACTACCGGGACTGCCGGCAAGCTGACGCAGTACGCTCTCCAACGTAACTGAGTCTTCCATGGCAACCAGCTTGAGCATGGCCAATTCGATGTTGATCACCGGATCAAAGCCATCTCGTATTTTCTGTTCCAGATTTACCAGCAGATTTTGTACCCGCAGCAGGTCGTTGAGCGAATATCCCTGCAAGATGCCTTCATATTGAGTCACTTCTTCGGTCGTGATGCCATAATCGGTGGCAAGATTCGGCGCCGCTTTGAGCACGAGCAGTATGCGCAGCTCTTGCTGAAACCCCCGCACAAACTCGGAGGCATCGATGCCGGAATTTAGCACAGCGTTGACTTTGGTGATAATTTCGGCGGTGTTCTTCTGCCGGATCAGACGCAGCACCTGAGCATACTCGCCACGCGGCACGATTCCGAGCGCCTCCGTAAGCAACTTTTCATCGATAGTGTCATGCTGCCAGCTTGCCACTTGATCGAGAATTGATAGCGAGTCGCGCAACGATCCGTCACCCCGTTTTGCCAACTCAGCCAGCGCCTCATCGGTGATCTTCAGACCTTCTTTGTCGGCAATCTCCTTCAGTGCTGCCTTAAGTTCAGACTCGGAAATGCGCTTAAAGTCATAACGCTGGCACCGCGAGAGGATGGTCTGCGGAACTTTGTGTACTTCGGTAGTTGCGAAGATAAAGACTGCGTGTGCCGGCGGCTCCTCCAACGTCTTCAAGAGCGCGTCAAAGGCCGATGGACTCAGTCGGTGGACTTCGTCGATGATGTAGATCTTATGTTTGCCGCCGGTCGGGGCGTACTTGATCGATTCGCGCAATTCCCTGATGTCATCAACCGACGTATGGCTGGCGGCGTCGATTTCGAGGATGTCGAGTGAGTGTCCTTTAACGATTGCAAGGCATGACTCACACTGGTCGCACGGTTCCGCACCTTGTGGATCGGCGCAGTTCAGCCGTTTTGCCAGAATGCGCGCGATCGACGTTTTGCCGGTGCCGCGTACACCACAAAACAGATATGCTTGCGAAACGCGGTCGTTCTCGATCGCTTTGGTCAGCGTCTCGGTTATGTGTTTCTGAGCAACGACATCGCCGAATTTCTGAGGTCGATATTTGCGGGCGAATACAAAGTAACTCATGAGTCTTTCGATTCAGTTGGTTAGCGCTTCCCACGCTTACGGCGGACATCTGCTGTTTGCCGTACCGCGCCTTCGGAGAGGAGGTAGACCAGGCTACCCCGCGGCACATGAAGACGACACCTGCCGCTGCTACCTTCCGGTCCTGACGGGGTTTGGTGCGTTTGCATTGCGCGGGACCTGGTCAACTTCATACTCCCCGAAGGAAAATGCCGCCACATGATACTCTCCCTACAGCAGGTAGTCAACCGCATTTTGGGAGATTCCGCTTGAGGTAGCCACGAATGTGCCTATATTCATAGTGATCTGGCAATTACTACATTGGGATAGACTCCGATCAGTGTAATTCGTCGGCCCGAAACTGTCGGGTGTGTCGTTGTCCCTTGAAATGAGAGATGTCGCAGCGATCTCGGGAGGAAGTATGAAGAGCACACTGGTTCGTTTGCTGGTCGGACTAGTCCTGCTTTGGCCCTTGGTGGCTTTCGGTCTGTCGCCAGTGTTTACGCCCACGAAAGATGAACGCACGGTCGACCTCGGCAGCTATTTCGACGCAAATCGGCTGTTCATGATAGTTGGTAACACTGGCAACATTGCATACGATGCCTTGTCAACCTATGGGCGTGCTGCCGGTTTCTACTACCCTTACTCCGGATTGTCCTCATTTCCGGGTGTTAAGACAGTAGTCTATTCCGCCGGAATCTTCATGGGCGGGAAAGTGGGCGGAGAGACCAGGATCGTTGCTGCAGAATACTCCAGTGAATATGTACCTGGACCAATGGCTGATCAGACCTACCAGTCAGATCGGCCTTCGTTTCGCGTCTACAAGATCGACAAGAACTCCGGCCCCGGCGATTCGGATTACGACCAGTGGCCTGCCGATCAGGGAGCACCTGTGGATCAATACGGCAAGCCGCTGCTTCTTGGCGATCAGACGCTATGGAGTGTATTTAATGATGCTGACCCCGGGAGTCATTCCGCCAATTCAGGTTCGACTGATCCACTCGGGATCGAAGTGCAGCAAACGATCTGGGGTTCTGACGTCGCTGGTGAGCAGATACAGCTCTATCTTAAGTACAAGTTATAAAACAAGAGCACGAATCCAATCGACAGCTTCTATATCTCTTTCTGGGCTGACCCCGACCTTGGCGATGCCAGCGATGACCTTGTAGGATGTGACACCGTTTCGGACCTCTTCTTTGCCTACAACAGTGGGGTAGATGCCGTCTACGATCCCGACCTTACGGTTTGGGGTGGTAAGGTGCTTTCCGGTCCAGTAGTACCATCTCCGGGAGATACCGCGATTTTTGATGGTCATCCAATGCCCAGCTACCGGAATCTGAGAATGTCGTCCTTCTGTCGGTTCATCAACGGCGAGGATCCTCACGGCTATGAGGAAACCTACCTCTCCATGCAAGGATATCGCAAACTAAATGGAATCATGCAACCGGCTGTGGACCCGTACGGTCATGTTACCAAGTACGTTTTTTCCGGCGACCCTATAACTGGAGCCGGTTGGCTCGACGAGCTCCCGGCGGATCGAAGAGTATTCGCTACTGTGGGACCACTGACCTTCAATCCCGGTGACAGCCAGCAGGTGGTCATCAAGCTAGCGGCTTATGCAGCGCCTGACCTGCAGATGGCCCTGACAGAACTGAGGAATGCTCTTGATTCTGCGGCGGTGGTCGTGAACCCACCGCACATGGTTGGCTGCGATTCGGTGAGAGTGATGGTGGACGACTACCATAAGCTCGCGAACGTATACGTTGTGAGTGATTGGGAGTGGGAGTGGCTCGGTGGCTGCAAATACGGGGGCCGCTTCTTTGAGAACTCCGCTGACTACGGCTACTACTTCTTCGGCTCTTCTCTCGATCCCGATGTCAATCCGGGCGCATTTCACAATGTCGAAATCCGCTTTTCGCAGGTACAGAAGCAGAAGGCATACTGCTATTTGCGCGGCGGCAGTCCGAATTACGGATACATCGGATATTTCGACGTGCCGTTTACTGTCTGGGATACGGATGACAATCGGCAACTGAATGTGGCGTTTGTCGAGAACAGGGGATCACCGTGTCAGGATAACACCTGGGGTCCGTGCGATGACGGCTTGCTGGGGAGAGAGTATCTCTTCATTATGAACTCAGACTATAGTGGCAGCAACCCGCTCAACAACCCGGTGGGCTATCAGAATCTCAACATCCGCAATGACGCATATCAGTTTGACGTTTTGTATAGCTTCTGGCCCAGACTGCGACCAGGTCACAGTCTGTCGGAAATCAGCGATGGGCAGAAGCTCGTATTCGAGAGGCAGATGCTGAATCCAAATGGAATTGCGGACGAAATCCTTATCTGCACCGCCGATCGCGGCTATCCCGGTCGTCAGGAACTGGTGCTGGACATTCATGCTCAGGGAGACTGCGCTCTGAAATTCGAAATTCCTTCGGCCTCTGCTTTTTATGTTGGCCCCACGGCAGTGTGGGTGACTGACGGCGCGTTGACCAAAGCGCAGATTTCTTTTCTTCCGCCGACTTACGGTCCCTACAGTGGCATTCTGAGGATTGTAGATGTGGTTTCCGGCTCGGAAATGGCGCAAGTAGAATTGGTGGGGATTCCCGGATATGCCCTTGAGCCGAAAGCCGAGATCGAGCCGAATCCCATGTTTTTCTACTTCGCCAATGCCATCGACCCGATGAACGCCAAGATTTACGTCGGTGATTTCTATGTCAACGGCCATATCTTGCAGGATATTGATCTCTCGACAATCAGAGTCAATGATTCCATCGTTGCGACATCTTCAACACTTCTGCAATCGTATCCCGGACTTGACGGACAGGTCTTGGAGACTGCCTTTCCGATCCGGGGTTCATCCACGGTTACGGCTTGCTCTGGGACGACAACGATCTCCCATACAGGCTGGCGGGCGTTTTCACCGATGGTCAGTCGTTCAGCGTTTCGGGAGTCGTAACGATCACTGGCAGACATCGCGGTGATGCCAACGGCGACAACAAGGTGAACATCGCCGACGTCATTTATCTGGTGTGTTACATCTTCTCCGATGGAAGACCGCCTGCGCCTTTGCAAGCGGGAGATTTGGACTGTGACGGCGCAGTGAACGTGGTTGATGCCATATATCTTATCAACTACATCTTCTCCGGCGGCGCTGAGCCATGCACCGGCCGCTGATGTTTGTATAGAGTGACGCTCGTCTGGCGGCAGCGGGCCTGGTCTCCGTCTCCCGGATCCGTGCAACTATTCGCTTGATATGGGTGCGCATCAGACTATATTGCCGCGTTCGGTAGCGTGGATGCAGGCATATCATTGTGTCGTCCAAATCTGACTGCCGACGATATCTCGGGCGACCGCAGGGGTTTGCCTATACAGGAGATTGATGAAGCCATTTTCGCAACTGCGACGAACGCATACGTGTGGTGATCTGAGAGCCGCTCACGCCGGACAAACGGTCACTCTTAACGGTTGGGTAAAACGCTACCGCAATCACGGTAGCATTCTTTTCGTTGATTTGCGTGATCGTTACGGTATCACGCAGGTCGTGTTTCACCCCGACAATTTCAGCGCCGAACAGATGGATATTGCCACGCATCTGCGCGCGGAATTCGTGATCAGCGTTACCGGCAAGGTCAATCCTCGCCCTGACGGGATGATCAACAAGAACATGGAAACCGGCGAAATTGATGTTGAAGCGCATGATTTCGAAGTGCTAGCAGAGTCCGAGACGCCGCCATTTGAGATTGAAGATGAAACGACGGCCAGCGAGGATCTGCGCCTGACCTATCGTTATCTGGATTTGCGTCGGAAAGTACTCAAAGACAAGATCATCCTGCGCCACTATTTCACATCCGCAGTGCGGGAGTATCTCAATGGCCGGAAGTTTCTGGAAATCGAGACGCCTTTAATGATGCGCTCGACTCCGGAAGGAGCACGCGACTACGTTGTGCCCTCGCGCGTTCATCCGGGCAAGTTCTATGCGTTGCCGCAATCACCACAGTTGTTCAAGCAGATTTTGATGATCTCCGGCTTTGACCGCTATTACCAGCTTGCCCGCTGCCTGCGCGACGAGGACTTGCGCGCCGACCGTCAACCGGAGCACACGCAAATCGATATGGAGATGTCATTCGTCACGCAAGATGACGTTTTCACCGTCGTCGAGGATATGATGGCATACGCTCTCAAGAAGACTCTCGATGTTGTCGTGCAGACCCCCTTTCCCAGGCACCCATATCAAGAAATCATGAGCAACTACGGTTCCGACAAGCCTGACCTCCGCTTTGACATGAAGCTGATAGATTTCTCTGCGGCGGTCGGTAGAAGCGAGTTCAGACCTTTCGCCGAGGCTGTCAACTCAGGGGGTGTGATCAAGGGTTTGGCAGCTGTGGGGCAGGCCGGTCTATCGCGCAAACAGCTTGACGAGATCGAGCAGGAAGCCAAACTCGCAGGAGCTTCCGGACTGGCATGGGTGGCGTTTGGCGACGAGATCAGATCGTCCATTAAGAAATTCCTTAATGATGCCACCATCTCCCGCTTACGGGAAATCGGTAATGTTAGAAATGGCGACTTGTTGCTTCTGGCAGCCGGCAAGAAGCTCCCTACGGAAGTTGTTCTCGGTCGGGTGCGATCCTATTGCGGGAAGAAGTTCGGGTTGATAGACAAGTCGAAATGGGCATTTCTTTGGGTGACCGAGTTCCCGCTGTTTGAGTATCATCCCGAAAGCGATCATTTTGATGCGATGCACAACATCGTGACTTCTCCGAAGGAAACTGACCTCGGACTAATGGAGGCAGGTTTCACGAGCAAGCTTGCCAACTCCGATCCCGAGCATCCCTGGGCGAAAGTCCGGGCCAATCAGTACGATCTTGTCTGCAACGGATTCGAACTGGCATCAGGCGGAATCCGCAATCACCGTTCCGATATGCAAAAGAAAATCCTCAACATTCTGGGTATGGACGACGCCCGCGCTGAGCGAATGTTCGGTTTTCTGCTGACGGCGTTGAAATACGGCGCCCCCCCTCACGGTGGCATTGGTATTGGAGTTGACCGAATCATATCGATCTTGACTGATTCGGAATCGATCCGTGACGTGATCGCGTTCCCCAAATCGACTGCCGCACAATCGCTTATGGACGGTTCGCCCACGGAGATCGAACCGGGGCAATTGGCGGAGCTGCATTTGTCGATAGATATTGACAAGAGCAAGTAGCTATAATAGCTTTGATGTATTGCGGCACTTTGACTTGTGCCGCTTGTCTCTTAAATGAGGTGTTGACACAACTCGTTGAGTGATCAAAGTACCAGAAAGATCGAACTTAAGAATATTGACCCGCGGCTCTTATTCGGCAGCAACCACGTTCTCCTTAAAAGCATAGAGTCCAGCTTTGATGCGCAGATTGTAGCGCGCGGGGACACAATCTGGATTACCGGTGACGAATCAGCGCTGGTCGAAACGCTATTCTACGACCTGTTTGAGCGGTTGCGGCTTCACGGTGAGATTTCCGAACAATATCTCTCCTACGCTATCTCCTTCATCAAGGAGTCAGGTCGCGGACCGGCGACAGAGATGGAATTGTCATCAGAGCTATCGACCGTCGTCAAGCTGGACGTGCGACCGCGAACGGTGGGGCAGAAGGCTTACATCGAGGCCATCGAGAAGTATGATATTGTTTTCGGCATCGGGCCGGCCGGTACCGGCAAGACCTATTTGGCAGTTGCTGAGGCAGTTGCCGGACTTAAGAATAAGCTATACAACCGCATCATCTTAGTGCGACCGGCGGTGGAAGCAGGCGAATCACTTGGATTCCTGCCGGGTGACATTCGCGCCAAGGTTGATCCTTACTTGCGGCCGGTTTATGATGCGTTACACGATATGTTACCGGCCGACAAGATCAAGAAGTTGATGGAGTTAGGTGTAATCGAGATCGTGCCGTTGGCGTTTATGCGTGGCCGTACACTCAACAACTCGTTTGCGATTCTGGATGAAGCACAAAACACGACGGTCCCGCAGATGAAGATGTTTCTCACGCGTATCGGTGAGGGATCGAGAGCGGTGATTACCGGCGATGTCACTCAGATCGACCTGGACCGCAAACGGCTGTCGGGTCTGATCGCTATTCAGAAGATTCTGCGAGATATCTCCGATGTGAAGTTCTGCTACTTGACGGACAAGGATGTCGTTCGACATCGGTTGGTCAAAGATATTATTCGCGCTTTCGACCGATACGAAGAGGGGCGACGTTAGCCGATGTACGAACTGCTACGCAATATCAAGAGGGCGATCAGACGGCGGGTACGCAAGTATAGCGCGCGTCGGCTCGAACAGGACAAGCCCAGCTACAATAGATTTTGGATGGGCGTGGTTGTCATATTTGCGATCGTGTTTTCGTCGTTTCTTTTCCCGTTGGCACAACTGTTTGCACCGATATCGACGCCGGATGTCGGCGAAGTTGCCTCTGAGGACATTATCGCGCCTTTTGACTTTCCGGTATACAAAAGTCAGGGAGAACTGGACAATGAAATCCGCATGGCATTGGCAGCATTGCCGGCAGTGTTGATCTATGATCAGAGAATAGTCGACTCATTGTTCGGGTCGGTAGACCGATTGTTTTTTCTGACAGATAGCCTGAAATCAGTCGTGGGTAATCGGAGTCGAATTGCTGATCGGCTGCGGCTGTTTTTTCCCGAGATCAAGATCGAAATACTGATGAAGCTGGCAGGATGGGACAGCCTTGCCGCTCGCGAGACAGTCATAATTGCCAGTCTGCGGGATCGTTACATAGTTGGTATTGCTCGCATCGATAGTCTAGTGCCGGCGAACTATCACGAAGTGATAGTAGTTCGTCCAAACCGGGAGACTGTCTATGCCGCGGATCAGGTTCTGAGTCTGCAGCAGGGTCAGCAGAAGCTTCTTGAGGATATTCAGATCCATTCGGGCGACTTCATTGATGATGCCCGCGATCTGTATGCCATCGCCCGCGAGTTTTTGCAGCCGAACTTGACGTTTTCTATGACGGAGACGGATGCGAGGCGGGAGAAGACACTGGCGGCGATTCCGCGGGAGAAACTTGTCATCAAAGCGGGACAACGTTTGTTGGCGCGCAATGAACCAATCACCAAAACTCACATCGAATGGCTCACGGCCATGGCTCATTATCGTTCGACGGTTGGCACTGAACAGGGTGCTTGGCAGTACCTGCTGCCCATTGTGGCTCGCGTTGCTTTCGTGTCGTTCGTATTCTTCAGCTTTCTCTATACGCTGTATCATCTTCGATCCAAAGGCGAATTCTGTTTCAGCCGAATTGTGCCATTGCTATTGATCATCATGATGGTAATGCTTTCGGCTTATCTGGTGACCGAACAGGGGCATTTGCCGCCGACCTTGATTCCGGTCGCCGCGGGCATTATTCTTGTTGCGATACTCTATGACCTACAGGTGGCGGTTCTCACGTCGGTGGCGCTGGCGCTGCTTCTCGGAATTGTTTTCGAATTTGACTTTGAAACCGCTTTTCGTGCGATTATCGCCGGCGTGATGGCGGCGGTGGCGATGAGAGTCGTGCAAAAACGGACCGATTTTTACCGCTGTGCTCTTCATCTCTCGATTACGCTAGCTGCAAGCAACTTGCTCTTGGAATCGCTCAAACTCTCGGATGCGAATCTTGTGGTGAGGCAGTGCGGTCTGGGAGTTGTCAACGCCGTCGGCTCGACCTTCATTGCGATGGCACTGCTACCGTTGTTTGAATCATTCTTCTCATTTACGACGAATATCACGCTATTGGAGCTGTCCGATCTGAACCATCCACTGCTAAAGAGGCTGGCGATTGAAGCTCCGGGTACTTATCATCATTCGTTGGTGTTGAGTTCGCTGACGGAAGCGGCTGCCAAAGCGGTCGGCGCGAATCCTTTGTTGGCCAGAGTGGGGACTTACTATCATGACATCGGGAAAATGGAAATCTCCGAATATTTCGTGGAGAATCAGTTTGGCGTAAAAAGCAAACACGATGAATTGGCACCCTCAATGTCGGCGTTAGTAATCGTGTCGCACATCAAACGGGGGCGGGAGATGGGCGAGGAATATGATCTGCCGGATCGGATCATCGAGTTCATTCAGGAACATCATGGCACGTCGCTGATTAGTTACTTCTATAACAAGGCCAAAGAATTGAGAAACAACGGCGAGATGTCGGAGGCGGAGTTCCGCTATCCGGGACCGAAGCCGCGTTCCAAGGAAACCGCGATTCTGATGATCGCCGATTCGGTCGAGGCCGCCTCGCGGACGTTGGATGATCCCAAACCGTCGCGCATTCGCAGCTTGATACGGCGAATAACGAGTGACAAGTATCAGGCCGAGCAGCTCTCAGATTCACCGCTATCGCTGGCGGATTTGCAGAAGATCGAGGATGCATTTGTGATGGTGTTGATCGGCGCATTTCACAATCGCATTGACTATCCTCATCCCGATGACGAGAAATCGAACTGATGTCGGGTGTGCGCATACATAACACAGTGGCCGGTATTCGCGTCCCGCGGGCGAGGTTGACGCGCCTCGCGGAAATCGTTTTGCGAGCGCAGGGCGTAGCGAAGTCCGTGAATTTGATTCTGGTCGGGGACAGCACGATGCGGCAATTGAACCGACGCTTTCGGCGGCAGGACAAGACGACCGACGTACTGTCCTTTGCGATGGAAGAAGACATCGATCCGCTGCTCGGCGAAATCTATATTTCCATTCCAACGGCAAGACGAAACGCCGCCGGTGACGGGCGCAAGCTCGATGAGGAACTGCTGCAGTTGTTCTGTCACGGTCTGCTGCATTTGACAGGCACACATCATCCGAACGCAAAAGCGCGTGCGGAGATGAAGCGGCTGGAGGATCAGTACTTGTTGCATCTGGAAAAGAGCAGGAAACGATGATCGGAATAGCGCTGCTGGTCGGCATCGGGCTGGCGTACTACCTCTCCTATCTTATGAGTATCACCGCGGGGGGTCTCTATTTGTCCGACTATGAGGAGAGCAAGTTCATCAACTCTCTGCCGGCACACAAACGCGAGTATCTACAGCGACTTCTGAAGAATCCCAAACAGGTTGCGGCCACTGCCGACATTGTGCTGTCAGCGGCTTTGATTGTTTCCACAGTCTGCTGGTATGTACTCGGACGGTATCTGCAATTACCCGTCGTGAATCATTACGTGTTGCAGATTGTGCTCCTGCTGGTCGGCTGGTTCATCTACCTGTCGCTGATAGTGGTGTTTGCTCCGAATGTCAGACAGGAGAGGGCACTGGATACCGTGCAGGCGCGTTGTTGGCTGTTGAAGTTGGTCATGTGGCTTTGTTCCCCGTTGGTTTCATTCCTGATTTCGCAGAAAGAGAAGTTGGTCGACAAAAAGGATCTCGACGAGAAAAAGGAAGAGATCGTGGAACGGGCGATCGAATCTTTGGCCGACTCCGCCGGAATCGACGAACCGTTGATGGAGCAGGATGTCAAACGGATGATCGGTAACATCTTTGATTTTGCCGATTCCGAAGTGCGCGAAGTAATGGTTCCCCGCGTCGAGATGGTGGCTCTGGAGAAAGGCGCCACGCTCGCTGACGTGCAGAAACTGCTGAACGACTCCGGCCATTCGCGCTATCCCGTTTACGAGGAAGACATCGACAACATCAAAGGCATGCTCTATGTAAAAGATCTTTTCCAGAAAATCCCATTGCCCGATGCCGACGCCGACCTGACCGCTTTTGCGCGTCCCGTTTACTTTGTACCGGAATCGAAAAGGCTCGACAGCCTGCTGGCGGATTTTCGTTCGCAGAAGATCCACATCGCCGTTGTGGTTGACGAATATGGCGGTACCGCGGGGCTCATTACGCTGGAAGATCTCTTGGAGCTTATTGTCGGCGACATTCAGGATGAGCACAATGTCGAAGAATCTGATGTCGTTCAGGTGTCCGCGACTGAGTTTATCGTGTCGGCGAATATGTCGATGGAAGATCTTTCTGACAAGTTGGACCTGAAGCTTGAAGAGAAGGACTTTGAGACGGTCGGCGGCTACATCTATGACTTAGTCGGTTCATTGCCGCGCGTGGGGCAGAAAGTCAGCGTCGACGGTATCGACTATGTTGTTGAAAAAGTGTCGGGGCAGCGCATCGACAAAGTCCGCATCAAGATCCATCACGCCGAAAGAACCTGAGCTATCGCTCCTTCATCGTCGGTATCATATCAGCCTAACGAAACCGCCGCAGACGCAGAGCATTCGTCACTACAAAGAGGGAAGAGCATGACATGGCGGCAGCCGCAATGGCCGGCGAAAGCTGAACATGATACAGCGGATAGAATATGCCGGCTGCCAACGGAATTGCGACGACATTGTAGAAGAACGCCCAGAAGAGGTTCTGCTTGATATTGCGTAGTGTCGCTCTCGCCAAACGAATAACGATTGGCACACGGCCGATGTCGTGGCCGGTTAGAGTGACAGACGCCGATTCGACGGCAATCTCCGTACCGCTGGAAAGCGCGATGCCGACATCCGCCAGCGCCAACGCCGGAGCGTCATTGATGCCGTCGCCGACCATACCCACCGACACGCCTTCGGATTTGCGTTTCTTGATCAACATCAGCTTTTGCTGTGGCAGCAGTTCCGCGTGTACCTCTTCGATGCCGAGTTCTCGACCAACTCGCTCGGCTGCTGCCTGATTGTCGCCGGTAATGATGGCGGGGGTGATTCCCAAAGAAGTAATCTCGGTGATGGCCCGTTTCGCATTCGGCTTGATCCGGTCGGCGAGGGCAACGTATCCGCTAAGTCGCCCATCGATGGCAATGAAGATCAATGAGCGTCCTTGTTCGAGTTCCTTGGTATACTCCACACCCAATAACGCGATATCAATTGCGCGGGCTTGTAAGAGTTTGAGGGTTCCAAGTAGGACATTGCCGCGGTTGACGACGCCCGATGCTCCGGCTCCCGCAAGGGATGTAAAATCGTCGCAATCTTGAGCTTGGACGTCCTTGGACTTGGCATAGGCAAACACGGCTCTTGCCAGTGGATGCTCAGAACGTTTCTCGACACTTGCGGCAAAGCGCAGCAATGTCGGCTCGTCGATACCAATCGTCTTTACGTTGACAACCTCAAAACGTCCGTAAGTGAGCGTGCCGGTTTTGTCGAAATAGAGGGTTTTGAGCCGGGCAATCTGCTCAAAGGTCTCTCCGCTCTTAAAGAGAATGCCGAGCGATGCCGCTTTGCCGATGCCAACCATTACCGCCATCGGAGTTGCCAATCCCAAAGCACAGGGGCAGGCAACAATCATGATAGCGATAAAGCTCTTCAGAGCGAACGCAAATTGGGCGCCGGCGATCAACCAGATGACAAGTGTAACAAGGGCGAGAGTGATTATAATCGGTACGAACACCGCGGCTACTTTGTCGGCAAGTTTCTGAATTGCCGGTTTGGAACTGAGAGCTGCTGCTACCAATTCGGCTATCTTGCTGAGCCGCGAGTCTTTCTGCAGGCTGGTCACTTCAAAATCAAAACTGTCGCTGATATTGATAGTACCGCCAGTGACTATATCACCAGCCGTCTTGTCAATCGGTAACGGTTCGCCGGTTAGCATGGATTCATCAATGGTGGCAGTCCCTTTGACAATCCTGCCGTCGGCGGCGATTCGTTCACCAGGGCGCACACGGACGATGTTGCCCGGCGCCAGGAGTACCGATGACATCAGTTGCTCTTGACCATCCTTGACAACGGTTGCTTCATCCGGTCGGGCTTTGAGGAGTTTGGTGATTGCCGCCGAACTGCGGGATCTCGCCTTTGTTTCAAGAAATCTGCCAAGCAGGATCAAGGCGATGATCATCACCGCGCTATCAAAATAGTATTCCGGCATCGTGCCGCCGCGCTGGAAGTAGCCCGGGAATACGAGCACAACCACACTGAACCAATATGCCGCCGATGTGCCGAGCGAGATCAGGGTGTTCATGTCGGCAGAGCGACGTCTAATCGAGTGCCATAGTCCTTTGTGAAATCTGAGGCCACCCCAGAAATAGACAGCCGTTGCCAGTACAAACTGGATATAGGCGGAGATGGTCATATCTATGTGGGCAATGTGCAGATGATCGATTGCCATCAGACCCATAGTGATAAATGCGGCAATCAGGCTGAACACCAATGGCCGTTTGATTTCGTTTGTCTCGCGCGCAAGCGGATCGACCGTCTGGGCAGTCGGGGTGACTGCAGTCACTTCGTAGCCGCTGCCGGAAAACAGCGATGTAAGTGTACCCTGCAAGTCCATGACGCCTACGTGTCTGACAACTCCAGTCCCGGCGGCAAAGTTGATATCGACCGATACAACGCCAGGTACAGTCGATATGTGTTTCTCGACATTGAGCACACAGGAGGCGCAACGCATGCCGCTAATCTCGATGCGGGTTTCCTGCAGACTCATAGGATAGCCGGCTATCTGTAGTTGACGGGCTATCTGGCCGATACTGACGCGGTCGGGGTCGTAGGAGAAGGTCGCTTGTCGAGTCGCAAGATTTGCCCCGGCGTCGCTTACACCAGCAATGCTCGACAGCACGCCTTCCACGCGCGCTATGCAACCAGCACAAGATATACCCTCAAGTGGAACGGTGACAACATGGGTATGCCTGTTCGCTGATATTGTGTCGTGACGCATTGAGTCCTCGAACCTCCAAACATAAGATACGATCGTTTTAACGCTTTATGCAGCGAATCGTTCCGGCCAAGAAAAGGTTGGTGTTAGTCGCGGCAAAGCTTGCTACAAAACGCGAGGAAGCGTATCTTGGGTTTCACAAGGCGCGGTCAACATCTGAGGAAGGAAATATGATGAAGAGAGTAATCCTGTCTGCGATACTGCTTCTGGGATTTCTGGTGTTCAGTATCGCCACGACCAAGATTGGCAAGGGGGGTATCGATCTCAAGAACGTCTCGCCTGAAATAACGTCGGTGTTGTCGCCGGACAAAGTTGAACAGGCGATTCTCCTATCGGACTTCAAAGCCGGTTGGTATTTTTTCACGACGGTCTTCGACGTTTTGGTGCTGGCGGGAATACTGTGGTTTGGGTTCTCGGGACGAATCAAGAATCTCTCGGAGAAACTGGCCGACTGGCTCCATCGGCAGCGATCGCCGCTTGCCTTCGCCGCAAGTCTTGGACTTGTGTTGGCGCTGGCGCTCAGTTTCGCGACGGCTACCGACAAGCATCCAGTGGAAACCGGCAGTCTTGTCTTTGCCGTGCTATGGGGGGTAGTGGCACTATTTGCCGGGCGACATCGCAATTATGCGGTGAAAGTGTTCTACATTCTGATTTTGTCACTCGCCATCTGGTTGATTGGCCTGCCGTTGTCATACTATCGCGGTTTTGTCATCGAGCATCATTTCAATCTCTCGACTCAGACCTTCGGCAACTGGTTAGCAGATACGATCAAGTCGGGCTATATCGGCGCCCTCTTCATGACCGTCCTGATTCCCTTTGCATATTGGGGCATCAGTAGACGCGCCAAAGATTGGTGGCTCTGGATTGGAATCGTTGCAGTTCCGATTATGATCCTTGTCTTGGTCGTAGGTCCGGTATTTGTCTCGCCGATGTTCAACAAGTTTGAACCGCTAAAAGACGAAGTATTGGCGCAACGGATTCTGGGGATGGCGGAAAAGGCCGGCATTTCGGGAGGGCGTGTCTATCAGGTTGATATGAGTGAGCAAACACAGGAGGTAAACGCCTACGTCACCGGACTCTTCGGTTCCAAACGAATTGTACTCTGGGACACGACCATCAAGAAAATGACGCCAGATGAAATCGCGTTTGTGATGGCGCACGAAATGGGGCACTACGTCATGAACCATATATGGATCGGCATCGGACTATTCAGCGTGATCTTTTTGATCTTGCTGTTCATTATTCATAAATCGATTGGGTGGTTCATCCACCGCTACAGCGAGAGCTTCGGGTTCGCTGCCGTTAGCGATATCGCCAGTTTGCCGCTGTTGATGCTGATGTTCAGCCTCATGATGTTCTTGCTGGACCCACTGACCAACGGGTTCTCACGCAGGATCGAACACGATGCAGACAGGTTTGCGCTCGATCTGACTCGGGATAACACAAGCGGGGTCTCGGCATTTATCAAATTGGCGAATGAAAATCTCTCAAACCCGAGTCCGTCGGCGTTTATTGAGTTTTGGCAATACAGTCATCCGCCGCTGCAGAAGCGGATCGAATTCTGCCGCGGCTACACGCCGAAGTCGAATTGAGATTGTAATTGCGACGCCGAGGCCGTCGCACAATCGCAATTACGATCTGACAAAATGTGGCATCGGGTGCGGAATCTCTATGGAGATTTCTATTAGACCACCGTACTCGCCTTTGACACACCAAGGCGATTGATAGATCAGCTTGTGGACGCCGTTCTTTTCAATGGTGTAGCAGTTGGTCTGCTGCGATGCCATCAACTCGCGCAACTTCGTGCGTGATGGCTCAGGATGGCAATCGAGCAAGTTCTTGCCGATTAGCGTTGCGCCGCCATCACCGGCGAAGGTCGCGATTGCCTTGTCATTCATCGTCAGTATTACGCCGTTGCGGTCGCAAACCGTAATTGCCCCCGGGAATTCCCTAATCCATTCTGGTGTGTTCATCTTTGGACTCTCTCTGATGATTTGTCTTGGTGTCGGATATGTTACAGACGTTAGGGCCTTTCAGCTCCTGGCGAAGATAGATTCCCTTACCGAGGGGATTCCAACTTGCCGATCCAAAGTTGGCGGAGTCAAGCCCCTGCAAACTAAACAATTCGCTGGCTGCTTCGTACCCATGATTGGGTCGGGTACTTGTTTCCGGGAACAGATACCCGGAAAACGAGGAAGGCGGATGGAATGGCGTTTGCACCGGATAGTGCCTGATGCCTGCCAAAGCGAAACATTCATGCAGGGAGAAGCTAATACGTTTGATCGATTCATCAACGTAAAGTTGCAGCTTTCGACGAGCGCAACCACCCAGCGGACGATTTTGGGCTTTACAGAAATCGAAAATGTGCTATATTGTGAAAAATTGTACTTACCCCGGGCGAGTTTCCGGCCCTTGGAGCATTGCCTTATGAGAAGATTCTTATTGCTGCTGATGTTTGTTCTGCTTGCGGCGACCCAGGCAGGGGCTGCTGATCTCTGCAAGGTCCTTGTTCTCGAGCAGGTTGATGCTGAGCGACTTTCAGCATTGGGTGTTGAACCGATTTTGTCTTTTCGAGGGGGATACTTGATTCTGGCTGACTCGTTCGTTTCTGACAAGCTCCGGGAGTCCGGACTTGCGGTTGAACTGCTGGCTAAGGACGTCGATCGCAATGAATTGGCGCTCGACCATGGTTTGGATGGAGCGAATATTGGGAAGTACACACTGCTGTTTCAGGAAGATCAGTTGCGCCTGTACAAAGTGGATCCAGAGCTGCTCCGGCAGCCGACGGAGACTACTAATCTGATGCCTCTGAAGGGATTCCCGATCAAAGTCCAATACCGACCTTCGGAGGTAACAGAGGAGAGAGCAACCACTGATCTCTCCAGAATGAAGGGAATCATGAGCGCGATCAGTCAGGACTCGCTGACAAACTATGTTCTTCAGTTGCAGGCGTTTTATCGGCGTATAACCGGTACCGCTAACTGTATGGCCGCACGTGACACGATAGCACAGAGATTTCACAGGTTCGGTTACGATACTGTGACTTACGACGGCTTCACCTTCATGTCGGGGGGCAGCACCAAAACCGGATACAATGTGATTGTTAAGAAGACCGGAACACTTTACCCGGACTACCAAATTATTGTGTGTGGTCATTACGATGGCGTGTCGACCAGCCCGGCCGCAGACGATAATGGCTCCGGGACGGCAGCGGTTTTGGAACTGGCGAGAGTGATGAAGGATTCAGCTTTTGCGGTCACGGTGCTGTTCATCACTTTTGATGCCGAAGAGACCGGCCTGGATGGCTCGCTTCATTATGCCCAGGCGGCTCAGGCGCGGGACGACAAGATCGTGGCCGTTTTCAATATGGACATGATTGCTGACGACAACAACTACGCCGATGCGGACCTCTACTATGGCACCAGTACTCATCTTGCCCAAACCTGGATCAATATTGCCGGTCCTCTGGTTGGCATCACCGGTCATCTGGCGGGAGGATCGGCCGGATCCGATCATTATCCGTTCACCGGTTTTGTTCCCAATTCAATTTTTTTGGCCGAGTACTATTTCTCGCCCTACTGGCATACTTATCGCGACAGTACGACCCACATGAATTTCGAATACATGACTCGAATGGTGCGCGCATCGGCTGCCTGGTTGATGACAGTTGCCAATTCCAATGATTTCGACGCTGACGGGATCGCTAATGAAATTGATAACTGCATACTTACCTACAACCCCACGCAGGCCAATAATGACGGAGACGGCCTCGGGGATGCCTGCGACAACTGTCCCAACGTGTCCAACCCGCTGCAGGAGGACGAAAACGGAGATGGGATAGGAGATTACTGCGACGGTCAGTTGCACATCACGAGTTATCACATCCCCGACGGTTATAAAGGGGTACCCTACAACTACGAGATGCAGGTGGTCGGTGGAGCTTCTCCTTACGACTGGACATATGTCAGCGGCGACATGCCCTATGGCCTGATTTTCACCGGTGGCGCGCAGGGGACTATCAGCGGCACGCCGACTTGGAAGGCGACGTTTTACCTTACTTTCGCCGTGTCAGACAATAGCACGCCGACGATGGTAGACACGATACGTTGCAGTATGACAATCACGGACCCGCCGGCATACGCCTGCGGTGACGCCGACGCGAGCGGAGCAGTCGATATTTCGGATGCAGTGTTCCTGATTGACTATATATTCTCCGGCGGACCTGCTCCCAATCCGATACTGAGGGGAGATTCCGACTGTAGCAACGACGTCGATATTTCGGATGTAGTCTACTTGATCAGCTACATCTTCTCGGGAGGTCCGGCGCCCTGCGCGGCGTGTTAGGGCGAAGAATCTCGACTGGGACTCACAAAGAAGAAAACGGCCGGTGGGAAATTCCATCGGCCGTTTTGATTTCAAGGGAAATGGCGGACGCAAGTTCATGCGACTGTGATCATGCCGCCACCGATTTCGGTGATTTCGCCAATGATCGAGGCATCGATAATCCCACCGGCTCTGAGATCAGCAAGCAGCTTTTTGCTTTCTGATGCTGCGACGGCAATAAGTAATCCCCCGGACGTCTGAGCGTCGCAAAGTACATATTTTAGAACACGCGAAATACTATCGTCCCACCTGACGAAAGCCGCAACATAGTCGAGGTTGTTTTCGGTGCCTCCGGGAATAGTCCCGGACGATGCGAAACCGACTGCCTCACTGATGAGAGGCACTGCCTGTGAATTGATGTGGGCATTTACGCCACTCCCAACAGTCATTTCCTTGAGATGCCCCAACAGTCCGAAGCCGGTGACATCGGTCACAGACGAGACATCGTAACGCAGCATCGTCTGGGCGGCGATGTCGTTCAAGCAACTCATGATGCCTATCACTTTCTGAGTCAACGCTTCGTCCGCCATCTGTCTCTTGATCGCCGTGCTGATGATACCTGTGCCAATAGGTTTCGTGAGGATCAGTTTGTCACCGACACGCGCTGTGTTGTTCCTTAGGATTCGATCTGGATCGACAATACCGGAAACGGCCAGGCCATACTTGGGTTCGGTATCATCCACAGTATGTCCCCCGATGATGCTGATACCTGCCTGGGCTGCCTTGTCTGCGGCGCCTTGCAAGATACGTTGCAAGACGCTCATCGGCAGACGGTTGGATGGAAAGCCAACGATACTGAGCGCAAAAAGCGGTTTGCCACCCATGGCATAGATGTCGGAAAGTGAGTTGGCGGCCGCGATCGCTCCGAAGTGGTAGGGGTCATCAACGATAGGAGTAAAGAAGTCAACTGTTTGTACAATCGCGAGCGTGTCGCTGAGTCTGTAGATGGCGGCATCATCTGATGATTCGGCGCCGACCAAGACGTTGGCATCAGTCGGACGGGGCAAGGACGCCAGTATCTTTTCCAGCGCCTGCGGGCGGAGTTTACAGGCACAACCGAGACCGTGAGTATACTTGGTTAGCCGTACCTGTTCAGCGGCGGCGAAAATCACCGGTTCAGCTTTCTCGGTGGGCATCAAGCGGTTGATCGTTAACACAATCGCCTCCACTGCCTGCTTGATTTCCAACTCCGTTGTCATTGCGCCGGTGGAGAAGCGAATCGTCCCCATGGCGTATTCCACTGGTACGCCCATCGCCTCCAAGACGTGCGACACAATCACCTTGTCCGAGTGACAGGCGGCGCCTGGGGAACAGGCGACCTGTTCCAAATCGGAGATAATCGTATTTGCTTCGATTCCGGGAAATGATACTGATAGAGTATTGGGGAGTCGCTTTTCCGGATGACCGTTGATCCGGCATGAAGGAAAACGCGCAACAATCGCCTGCTGGAGCATGTCGCGAAGCTGCCGCGAGTGCCTGCTGTTACGTTCGAGATCGCGGGCGACGATTTCGCATGCCTTGCCGAGGCCAACGATCTCCAGCACGTTCTCCGTGCCGGCGCGGAGATTTTGCTCGTGTGCGGCTCCGTGCATAAACTTCTGTAGCTGGATTCCACGTCGGATATAAAGCGCACCGATGCCTTTGGGGGCATACAGTTTGTGTCCGGCTATACTAATCATGTCGACGCCAAGGGTCGGACAATCGACGGGAATCTTGCCGACCGCTTGAGCAGCGTCGGTGTGCATGGCAATTGCGCGTTTTGCAGCGAGGCTCGCGATTTCGGCTATCGGCTGAATAGTGCCGACTTCATTGTTGGCCTGCATGACACTAATGAGAATCGTGCCCGGGCGAATAGCGCTTTCGACATCAGCGATATCAATCATGCCATATTCGTCAACGGGAAGGTATGTCACTTCAAAGCCGACGGTTTCGAGATACTCACAAACCTCGATGACCGCCGGATGTTCGACCTGCGAAGTGATGATGTGGTTTCCTTTGTCGCGGTACTTCAGCGCGTAACCCTTGATGGCGAAATTGTTGGACTCGCTGCCGCCGGAAGTGAAGATGACCTCATCTACATGGCACTTCAGCATGGCTGCCACCTGTGCGCGTGCGTTCTCGACTGCCTTGCGTGTCTGAACACCGAACCAATGGGAGCTGGATGGATTGCCGAAGTGCTCGCGCAGATAGGGGATCATGGCCTCGGCAACTTCGGGATGTATTGGTGTCGTTGCGTTATAATCGAGATAGATGTGTTCCACTCAGGTTCTCCTCTGATCGTCCTCATGTGGTGACGATTTTACGCACGCCTATCGCAAGATCAAGCCGGCGGTTGCCTGTGTCAAGCGCAATTGGGTCACGTCAGTGCGGGCAAAAACACAAAAAACAACCGGTGGATGGTTTCACCCGCCGGTCTCAAATCTGTCAATTGTCGAATACTAACTATGGCGAGACGTGAACAACCTTCTTGTTGCGTCCCTTGGCGGCAAACTCAACAACGCCGGTGATCAAGGCATAAAGCGTGTTGTCGCGGCCGATGCCGACATTGCGTCCCGGGAGCACTTTGGTGCCGCACTGACGCATGATGATCGAACCGGCCAAGACCGCCTCACCACCAAAGCGTTTGACACCGCGCCTTTGGGAATTCGAGTCGCGCCCGTTCTTTGACGATCCTAAACCTTTTTTATGTGCCAAAGCTTCCTCCGATCTAATTCAATCTA
>CAIYYT010000198.1 GCA_903930455.1 uncultured bacterium
ACCGGACATTTCTTCTGCGGTCATTTCACGAGTTGTTCCAATGCTTCCAGGTACGCTCATCGGTTCATCTTACCTTTCATAATTACCTTAGAACCCATGTAGGGATCGCCGGTTCCTGATTTGCTATTGGTAAGGTCTTGCATACGGGGGACCACAACAGGGATTCGTGTTGGGTGTCCATCGTCTTGCATATCCACTCGACCATCGGCAGCCATTTCGCTGTCCATATCATGTGAACCGTAAGAGTTTGCGTTATTCATAATGGCTCGTGCGGGACGAAGTGAAAGTGGCTCGCCTGGTTGCCCAGCGTATTCCATTCCACGAGTCTCACCGTTGCCCGTAGGACTAGAGGGAAAATCCATTAGGACTCCTTGGTAGAAGGTGACTGACGATCAGCTAGGGAAGGTACAGCGTGACCAAGGTGGTGCGTGTGTTCTCCACAATGTAGGCATTGGAACATATCCTGTCCCGCAACCATATCGTAAGAGCCACAATGAGCACAATAACCTTGATACGCCATACCTTCCCTTTGCTAACTAGTTAGGTTTCTTACTGGTCAATTGCTGGGTCGGCGTAAGTTAACGACGAACCTGATTCAATGCGCTGGATTGAAGCCTGACGGTAGATGCTGTATCCACCGAGCCAGTACCAACCCCACGGCACGAACCGGCGCAGGAAGTCAGTGATCGGACCAGGAACAACGTGAGGCTGTTCCGTGTTTCCGTCAATCATTGACCATGCTTTAGCAAGTGACTGACGACCAACACACAGAGTCCCGTAAACTGGGGCGTATCCTGTGGAGCTGGACGAACCGACACCTTGGAACACAGGTGAGCGAGGGGTTTCGATGAATCGGAAGCCTTCAAACGCTCCGAGTTCTCCGGCCCAAATCTCGCCAGGCTGTGAGTAGGTGTGCGGGTCACGCCACGCAGCCGAACCAGTCTCAGACGTAAAGTCGTAGGCTACGTTCGGGTGAATGTATGCGGTGTAGAAGCCGTTGAAGTTCGGGACGTTCTGCGAACGCAGACGAGCCTTGGCCGCACGAATGTCGGCTGCCTTCAACAACTGCGTACCGTTGATCGTTGCACGACTGGTAGCAGTACCAGCGTAAGCGACGTTCGTACCGGCCTTGAGAGTGTCACGGGCCACTTCGTCAATGCTGACACCAGCGTTATAACCAATCACGTTGGCAACAATGGGGTCAATTTCGACGTAGGACTCGCCACGCAAAGCAGCGGTGGTCAACACGGCGTTACCGTATTCAGCAAGCGTCACGGTGACGTTGGACTCAGAGATTGCCTGAGGCGTAACATCGGTTGACTCGTTCAATGCCGTAGAAGCAATGGCCAAGTCGCTGACGATTGGGAAGGTAACAGATGAACCAGGCATTGACTGATTGGTCGGCTTAATGTCGGCCACTTGGTCAAAGTAGAGTTCAGGACGCAGAGCAAATCGGGCAAGCCGATCATACGCTGCTTGGGCTAAAGCAAGGTTTCCGGTATTAGTGGAACCCGTTGCTGGGTTTGGGCTATAAGCCATTGTTGATATTCCTTTGGGTTAGTTCCCCAGGATCAACGT
>CAIYYT010000199.1 GCA_903930455.1 uncultured bacterium
ACTGCCGTCCTCAGGCTGGTTCAGTGCAATTAAGCCCCAGCCACCGTTGTTCCCATCGCAGTCGGAATCGTAGAATAGGGCCACTGTGGCGGCGTCATCCGGATCGGTGCCATTCCAGCTAATCGAAACGGGATCACCCTGATTGACTGTGATATTGCTCGACGGCTGGGTAATGTCTATGCTGGGACGGACGTTTGTGGGCGTGTAGTCGACTACAAGATACGGCCTATTGTAGTTAACTTCTCTGTTATAAAACATCGCCAACAGGTTGTTGACAGATGTTCTCGGAAACAGCTGGAAACCATAATTCGTTCTTGTTCCTGAATGCCAGGCCCTAACGTGGTCGGTAACGTTTCCGCAGTCCCAATCCGAATGAGGGGCTGGAATGTAGCTTATTGCACCATCACCGTTACCATCGGGCATGTTGGTCCATGTCACTCCTGTCTCACTCCATGATCCATCCAGCTCCTGGACTCTTATATCACCCAACCCATTATCCAATATGCCCCACAGACAGAGCGTTGCCGAGTTAATAACGGCACCGCTGGGGATGCTGCTTAGATTGAATTGTACGAGGCTTACGTAGTAGTAGCCTTCCGCCATGCCAACGGTCAGAGCTTCTGAGTTCAGATTCGAGATGGGCGGGTACGTACTGCAGACACAGTCCTTTGTCGCATACAGAGTCACTGTTGCAGCAGAGGCTACGTTGATAGACAAAATCGAAAAGAGCACCAGAGCAAGAATCAATTGCTTTCTAGCCATACTATCTCCTTTTTTGTTTCGCGTCGAGGCTTACACTATCTCGAAGATCTCGAATCCTTTATTTATTCGTTTTGACATCCAGTTTCGTAAGTCAAAACCCCAGCCGCTCTGACTTACGCCCGAATCCACCGCAAGCGATAGGGCATCGAAGGTTGCATCTCGTAGAAGCACATTGCGTGTGCCCGCGTGCGCGTGCATCGTGCCCTTACTGATTCGCCGCGTGAATTGGCAGGTCACACCTTCTTTGGTGAACCACATCGTGGCGCCACCGGAATTGGCGCTGAACAAGACTCGGTCACCCCATTGGCCCATGTTTTTCGTAAACGCCAGTTGCATCTTTTCGAGTGTTTCAGCGGTGATCTGTGATGCTTGCACTTTGGGCAAGAACAATATGCTACAAAGTCCGAGCGCGAGCGCGACGAGTAGGATGGCTTTTTTCAAGATGCCTCCCGGCGAAGTATGATAATTTACGGAACAAGCATAATCAATATAGCTGAATTGTCAAGGCAAAGCGCCTCTGTGCCCTTCTCATTGATTGCCTGCCGTGGTTGATGAGGGGCGTTTGTTAGTTGTGGGTGTTCTTGTGGGGTGGGAAGGGGCCATTCTTGGCCCCTTCTTTGTGATTTTTGGTTATGCTTCGACGTTCAGGTATGTTCCTGTTTGTGTGATTTCTCCTTTGATGAGTGCCGTTGCGAGTGATACCAGGTCGTAGGTGTCGTTGTTGTGTTTGGCTTCCAGGACTGTGTTTCCTCTCTGGTGTTTGGTGGTGTACATGGCGAGGATCATTTCCTTCAGGTCGCAGTCGTTGATTACGTTGAATGGGTGTGATTCGCTTAAGCCGGCTGTAGTGTTGATGTAGTGGTTGTGGTTGAAGTAGTTGTCTAGTTCTGGTTCTTTTTCTTGGTAGACTTTGGCTGCGAGCTTGGCGAGCTTTTCCAACAATTCCTCTTTTCTGCCGGTCATGGCGACTTCGTGGTTCTTGAGAATTTCTTTGATCATCTCCCCCGAGACGTTGGCTCGGATGAATCCGCCGATGGCGTAGGTGTGTACTCGGTGTTCCGTGAAGGCCGCATTGGCTGTGCTTGCCTCTTTTGGGGTGAGGTAGTTGAGGTTGGGGAAGCCGATTTGGAAGTTGCCTTTCTCAATCATTCTTTCGGCTGTTTCGATGTTGACTGTGAAGCAGTATCTGCCTTTGTCGTTTCTCCAGCGCTCGGCGATTTGCCTTGCTTGTTCTCTGATGGCGTGGCGGGGCACCAAGGATGGTAGCATGCGGATGGTTTCCGCTTTTCGTGTGCAGGTGTAGATGATGCTTTCGGAGTAGGCGATGTTGCGGTATCCGTCTGAGCGCATCTGGAAGTGGCTGATTGATTCAGTCAGTTTGAGGTTTCCGTGGTCGTCGGCGATCTGCCCGAGTACGCTTGCCGGTCTGAAGTTCGTTATGGGCAAGGCCTGGCTGATGAGGACGCTTTCCTCATCTTGGAAGTCTTCCAGGGTGAGTATCTGACTCAGGTCATAGTTGTTTATGTCGTTGTAGCCGGATAGCTTGATCTGCTTGCTCTTGCTCTTCAGGAAGTCTCGAAGCGAGTTGAAGTCACTATAGATTCTCGAGAGGAGACTGTAAACAGTCTGGTGGGTCCAGTTTGCTGCGAGAGTTCTCTTGGCGATGGCGACCAACTCCAAGTAGCCGAGGCCGTCAACGAAATACAAGTGGTCGCGGATGTCGGCAAGCATCCTTTCGAACATGGTTCCTTCCCGATAATAAGTTCGTTCGGTTGAGTAATTGATGTCGTAGCTGTATCCCAGTTCTTTGAGTTCCGGAATCAATTGATTTGGCGCATTCAGTTTCTGTAGGGTGGTTTCGATGATGTGGCTTGAGTGGTCGCTGCACCCCCAGGGGTGGATACCGTTGAGCAGGACGTCCGCAAGTGACACCTCGGAGATTTTGAAGTTGAGGCGTTTGAATTCTGGGATTTGCTCGTCTGGTATTAGTGACAGCTGGATAGTTTGCATACAACTTCACCTCCATTGGCGGTTGACTGGTGATGGTTGGAAATCAATGATTCAAAGGTCTCCAAATCCTTTTCGATTGCTTCTCGTGTCTGCTCGATGTCATTGAGATCAAGGTTTTGTTTTCTGGCGAGTTTGGCGACATGGATGTAGGCAACGATCTTGGCCAAGTCAGACTGCTGATCCAGCAACCCCTCTACTTCCTCAACGAACTCTATGCATTCCCCTTGAAGGTTCGGGATACACTTGCTGGAGAGCTTTTCGCCAGAGACCTTGCGACTCAAACCTTCCAGGAGCTCTCTCGGTACGGTTCCGGGGCGTCTCGCCTCCACTTGCAATGCCGTGTATGCCAAGAGTGTGATGTCTTGCTCGCCATTGATCAGGTCATTCCAGGCTTTGGAAGCTGCAAACTCTCCAAGGTTGGCTGTGAGTAGGATTTCGGCTTTGCGCATCAAGTCCTTGGTCGTGAACAGCTCATAGATCGTGTTCACCTTTTCCATATCCGAGCCTTCAGCGAAGAAGCTGCTGAGCAAGTCAAAGCAGATTTCCATTTTGTGAACTGCCTCTTCCTTCTTAAGGGATTCGTCGTTGAGGCCGACGGGGATGCTGGATTGGACGACGTAGCGGGCTGATGCAACGAAATCAGGGATCGTCGTGTTTAGGGCATCGGACTTGGCGATCTCGATTGCCCGGTTGGCGAGAATGTTTCGGTAGATGAACCCGAGTCTCCTGCCATCCAGGGAGATCTCGCCTTTGGATTCCCGCATCAAGAGGTCGGCGAAACGTGCCAGGAACAAGGAAAGCGTCGAGTACTGCTCTCTCAGGGAATTGAAGTGCGTAGCTGCCTTCTGGAACATCTGGGTCATTTTCTGACCGATTTCCTTCACTTCCTGCTTGTCAACTGTGCCACTGGTTTGTCCGTTGTTCCAGACTGAGATTGCCGGGGCATCATCGCCGTTGATGTGACCTGTGACTTTGATGCGGTCAGATTCCTCCATCTGCAAGACATCCGGTGGATAGACAAAGAGCGCGAAGCGTCCGATCAGTGCTTCGTCGAGTGCCTGCGTTGCCGAATAGCTCATGGGGTTCATGGCTGCCCACACCCATTTGACCTTGGTTTCGAAGCCCATGATCCTGCGGCTGCGAATGATTTCGAGCCATTTGCTTTGAAGTTCAGGAACGGCCCGGTTGAGCTCGTCGATCAAAACCAGCTCTTTGTCCCAGATCGTGACGTTGCTTGGGACATACTCCACGACTCCCTGCTTGAGCTTCTCGATGTTGGGGAAGCCGAGTATGTCCTCGAACATGCACTTGGACGCGTCATATACGAGTGATTTCCGGTTGAGTGCCTGGCCGATTTTGTTGGCAACGTGCGTTTTTGCGCAACCGTGATTGCCGATCAGCAGCAATGGGTCGCCGGTCAAAAGCGATGACAAGATTAGGTTTTCGTCTTCGTCTTTCCAGCCGTAGATGCCGAGTGTTTCGAGTATCATTTGTTTTCTCCTTGCCCTTCTTTGTCCCAAAAGAGAGTGACAAAAAAGGAAAAGGGGAGAGCCTCGCTGATGAGGATTCTCCCCGTGGTTTAGGTGTTGTTAGTTGGTTGTTGTTGAATGGAAGTGTGTGGAGCTATGGTTTGTGGATTGTGACCCCTTTTCCGTTACGAGGTCGCGCCTCAATCAACATAAGATGACTGTTGCCGAGGCGGACAGTGATTAATGGTTTCTTCTTGGTTTCTTCCTTTCTATTCGCAGACATCCGAGAGGTTGACGACGTCGCCGAACTTGGCAAAGTCTTGGCAGGTGGTTGTGCCGTCGAAGAGGATCGTCAACGTGACGAGCCCCGTGGCTTTGAGCTGCTTGGAAAGTTCATCTGACATGTCGGCGTAGCCATCGGTGATGATGATTGCCTTTTCGAATCGTCTTTCGATTATTGAATGGGCGATGCAGTTGAAGTCGGTACCATAATTTGTCCTGATTTTGCCTCTGATGAGGTCTTCCATGGTGGTTTCGACGACGATGTTCGAAAACAGAAACAGCGAGGTGACACTGTTTTTCAGCTTGGATAGGACTCCGATGATTTGTGGTAGATAATCGTTCACACTTCCCGATACATCAAGGTAGATCGCCAAGCCCTTCTCTTCAGAAGTTGGTTTGGATGTGTGGTTGTGGAAGTATCCCGGATAGAAACCGGAAGCTAAGAGCACGAGGTCTCGCTTGGATGGATACAATGGAATGGGTGAAACACCCACCCGCTGAACCCGAAAGTACTCCCTAAAACGATCAAGCTTGCGCTTGGTCAGGAATTTCTGCAGCAAAACCTTCTTGATCGATAGGTGCGTCTTCAACGCCTCCATAAACAGATCAAGCAGTTCAAGGCTGTAGCCGGCGTGTCTTCCTCCTTTTCCGGCGACGCTGCGCTTCAAGTCTTCGGCAATTTTGGAGAGCAGTTCGTTTGGAAAAGCGGTCTGTTGACTGGGTGCGTTCCCGTTGTGGGAGTGGTTGCCGATCAGAACGATGGTTGAGAGTCGTTCGCTTTGCGTCAGGATCTTCAAAGTCTGGATCAACTCTCCAGTCGTGAAATGATCGTGTTCGTCGTTTTGGCTGTACAGCCTTTCGTAGACCTTGCTGTATTTGCCTCGCGACATCTCGCTCATGGGCCGTAACAGGCCGGGTAGACCTCGATCCGGATAAAACTTGCGGAACAGATTGCCATTGCGGGAAGCTTCAGAGTACACTTCGCTGATGACGGCGTTGATGATTGCATCAGCAGCGATGTTCTCCAGCTCACCATTCTCATAAATAAAGTGGCAGAACATTGGATGCAGCAACTCATGGAAGATCAGGCTGAACAAGTCTTCCTTGCAACTGATGTGTTTCTCGACAAACTCTGAATTGTACGCTAGTCTGCCTTGGATGTTGATTGACGCAGTCGGAATAGTGGAATCCTCCACCACTTCAGTAATGAAGCCGGCGACGAAGCTGTCAAAGCCGAGAGCATCTTTGAGCACTTCTCTCACGGTTTCGAGACTGATCTTCATGTTTACCTCCTTTCAAGGCACAAAAAATGAAGAAAGCCCGATGGTCTGCTCGAGCAAACCGTCAGGCGGTTGATTTGTGTTCTTCTCGATGAATTCATCGCGAAGAGCCATTAGTGATATTGTTCAGAAAAGACTAAAACGCGCTCTGGGAGCACAACGATACAGGATACAGTGGAGCGAGATATCTACTTAGCGCCGCCTTTGCTTTCGCTCGTCGCCCAGCGACGAATACGAGGGTAGCCAATTTCAATTCACTCTCGCCAATTCAAGCGGAAGTGAAGACGATTGTTAGTTCTCTTGTAGTCTGGGTATCAGATCAACTCATGCGAGGATCACAAACCAGATTGTTACTATCACTCAGTGGAAATGAGCCAATGCTTATAAATCTTTCGCTTATCAAAACTTAGCTCCATTTGAAAAATTGACAAACCCGAACAAACAGAAACTCCAAGAGCCGATAAGCAATCGATGAGGAAAAAGGAAAAGAAGGAGAAGGAAGAAAAGAGAAAAGAAGAGGGAGAGAAAGAAGAAAGAGAGGAAAAAAAGAAGAGAGAAAAAAGAAAGGGAGAAAAGGAAAAAACGGAAAACGAAGAAAATGACGAAAACAACGAAGCAACGGACCACATCAAAACAATACATCCAGAACTGAATCAAAAAAAGGAATCCAGGTCCTAAATCCAAGGAACGATCCGAACGTTCCACCACTTGATCCCAGTCCGATTCTCAACCACCATCACCCTCTCCTCCAACGACTTCACCCTTCGACAACCAGGATCCTTCCAAACCACCGAGTAAACCGCAACAAGAGGACAACGACCAACCCACTTGTGAATCTGCCAGGAAAACACCCTATCGACCTTCCGAGGTGCCTGCGCCTCCAAAATCGCCGCCTTGATCACCTGACTGTAATCAATCTCATA
>CAIYYT010000200.1 GCA_903930455.1 uncultured bacterium
ATACCGAAGTTTCTCTGGCGCGAGTCAAGGTCTCGGCGCCTTCGAAAGAACGGCTCGCTCTAATTCTGAATGTTCTTTCTGAGCGCGGGTGTTTCGTGATGAGCGAAAGCGCGGTACAGACGGAGTCTTCGACCAAGGACCGAACGGTGCCCGATGGTTTTTATTCAACGACCAATTACCGTACCGAAATTCGACTAAATGGCAAGTGGCTCGAGGTCGGTAATCAGCGGATGGACGGTGTTATCGTAGTTGGTGGCGGCAAAGCAGTTGTCAAGAAACTCCGTGAGGTTTGCAGGGGAGACCGCATTGTCTGCGGGCTGGACGGCGTCAGAGTGCATCCGGAGTTCAAAG
This sequence comes from uncultured bacterium, assembly GCA_903930455.1. Lineage (GTDB taxonomy): Bacteria > Zixibacteria > MSB-5A5 > CAIYYT01 > CAIYYT01 > CAIYYT01. The sequence continues at coordinate 352 of CAIYYT010000200.1, forward strand.
ACCGGGAACGCGATGAATTCGCCTTCATGTCCAACGAAGTCTCGTCTGAGAAGAGAGTCTCAATCGCCGTCGAGAAAGTAGCCGAGCAAATCAGAAACCGCAAAGGCAGACTTCTGGTCGTCGCCGGACCGGTTGTCATACACACCGGCGCAGTCGATTCGCTCTGCCGCATGATCCGTGGCGGATTCATCGACGGGTTGCTGACCGGCAACGCTCTGGCCGTCCACGATATCGAGAATGCTCTCTTCGGCACATCCTTGGGAATAGACACGTCTGCGGGTACTCCGGTCGATCAGGGGCACCGCAATCATATGCGCGCAATCAATGCCGTCAATAAGGCAGGTGGCATCAAGAACGCTGTCCGCATGAAGATTCTCAAATCGGGCATCATGTATGAGTGCGTCAAACACAATATCCCGTTTGTGCTGGCTGGTTCGCTGCGCGATGACGGACCATTACCGGAAACCATCACCGATATGAATACTGCTCAGGAAGCTTACGCCCAGCAAATCAAAGGCGCGGAGATAGTACTCATGCTCTCCACAATGCTACACTCCATCGCTACCGGCAACATGCTCCCCGCGTGGGTCAAGACGATCTGCATCGATATCAATCCGTCGGTGGTCACGAAGCTCTCCGACCGTGGCTCATCCCAAACCGTCGGAATCGTCACTGATGTGGGGCTGTTCCTGCACCTGTTGGCGAATGGGCTCTGTCGATAAGCCGGTGTACTCTGTTCAGAGACCGCACTCTTGCAGGCTGAATAGCACCGCGTGCGAGTTGTCCTTGAGTCAGGTGAACAGTATTTGTTTGCATGTCAGTAGCTGTTCGCATATAGTGAGGCAGCACCAAAACGCGGAGACCTAATCCATGTTGCCACGCAATTTTCTAGGGATACCAGCGGTGAACTCGCAGCTTGCGACATCGCCCTATGTGATTTTGCCGGTTCCTTACGAGGAAACAACCACCTATGGCAAGGGGACTCAATATGCTCCGGCGGCGATCATTGCGGCGTCGCAGGAAGTGGAACTCTTCGACGATGAACTCGGCTGCGAGCCGTACCTTGCCGGCATCCACACAGCGCCTTCAGTAGAGATCACCTCTGTGGGTGCGAAGGCACAAAACGAGATCGTCTACAATAGTTGTCGTGAGTTGGTGCAGCAGGGCAAGGTTGTGGGCATGCTCGGCGGTGAGCACTCGATTAGCTTTGGCGCCGTGCGCGCCTGCCTGGAAAAGTATCCCGACTTGACTGTGTTGCAGCTTGATGCCCACGCCGATTTGCGTGACGGTTATCTTGGCGAACCATTCAGCCATGCAGCCGTGATGCGCCGCATTAGGGAACTCACAAAGAAGACCTTCGGGGTTGGCATCCGTAACTACTCGTCCGAAGAAAACGACTACATCAAAGCCGAGCAGGTTTCCATTTGTTCCGCCAGCAACGCTTACCGAAATCCGCGCTGGGTCGACGAATTGGTCGAACAGCTCTCCGGCGATGTCTATCTTACATTTGATCTGGATGCCTTTGATCCGTCACTTCTTCCAGCCACGGGTACGCCGGAGCCGGGGGGGCTAACGTGGTATCCCGTTCTCGAACTGCTGAGAAGAGTCATCACAAAGTGTCATCTTGTAAGTTTCGATGTTGTCGAGTTGTCCCCGATCGAGGGCAACCATGCCTCCGACTTCGTTGCGGCTAAACTGACGCACAAGATCATTGGCTACGACTCTCAGAAACGTTGCCAGTCGTAACTTATTGTGATTTAGCCAATTACGAGCGCTCCTCGTTTCTATAGCATCAATTGACGTAAAATATCATTAACATAATGAATAATATGCTTGACATGATGTAAGGTATACTGTACATTAGCCGAAGAATGGAATGAGAAAGGTTGCTTGAGAATAAAGATGAAAACCCACTTGCGAAAGTACAGGTTTGAACGCGGTGAGTTGAGCCAACAGCAGTTGGCGGATATGGTCAACGTCTCCCGGCAGACGATCGTGTCGATCGAACGGGGTGACTACAGTCCATCGGTGAAGCTGGCTTTGCTTCTGGCAAAGAAGCTCGAGACAACTGTTGAAGAACTCTTTGCCCTCGAGGATAAAGACTATGCTTAGAAGAGATCCCATCTTCTGGTGGGCCACCGGCATTTTCGCCCTGGCCCTCTTACTCATGGCCGTCACACGGAATCAACTCTGGCTGGTTCTGATGATCGGGTCGTATTTGCTCCGGCCGACCCTGGCCTCGCTCGGATTTGCCAGACGATATGTCGACGAACGGCAGATGAGTATCCACTACCGGTCCGGCAACATCGCCTTTGCGGTAATGATCATCACATGTATTGTCCTGGCGATTAAACTCAACGCTGATGGAAATCCCTCCTGGGAGATGTTCAATATCGCAATAATTGTCGGGTTGGCGACCAAGGCGTTATTCAACGTGCTCTTGGTTATGAACTTGCGCAAGGCCGCAACCAAGATCATCATAGCGGTCGGCCTCCTACTAACATTGTTTGTATCCATGGGGTCAGTAGACGAAGGGTTTTCATTGGGGACTTTCATGAGAGTGGGTTCGATGCTGGCAATTGTGGGAGTAGGGCTGCTGTCAAAGAAGTTCCCGAGAATAGCGGGGGGAATAATGTTCGCAATAACGGCAGTACTTGTATTCTTCATCCTTAAGAAAGGGCTGACTATAGCCCAGGTTGCGACGGCTCTTATTGTGGGCGGGCCGTTAGCGACCGCCGCAGCCTTCCTCTTCACGCGCGACAAAAGTGAATCCGAGATTGAACCAAAGAAACCGACGTGAGATGATAACAGGCGTTGCGAACGCCCGCGAATATAGACAGATTATCATGATTTAGTTCGCCGTGAAAGAAAAATTCTCATTAGAAGGAGTAAGTATTATGAAACGTACAAGCACCTTAATTAGGATCGTGGCTCTCGCGGTTTCGCTTTTTGTGATTCTATTTGCCGCCGCTGCCGCCACCGGCGAATCGCCAAAAATCGATGCCTCAACTCCCGTTGAGGAACTGAAGGCACTTGCCTCGCAGGGTAATGCCGACGCAATACTCGAACTCGGTGAACGGTTGATTCAGGGACAAGGGGTCGAAACTAACGCAGCCGAAGGATTGCAGTGGCTTCACAAGGCCGCGGATTTCGGCAAGAACCAGGCATGGTATGACATCGGTTTCGTCTATTCGAACGGCGTGGGGGTCAACATGGATTTGGCAGAGGCAATGAAATACTTTCGCATTGGCGCGGACAAAGGAAATGCAGACTGTCAGACGAGTATGGGCATGCTCTATCAGGCGGGCAAGAATATCCCGGGTGGAGTAGAGGCCGATCTTACAGCGGCTGCGAAATGGTATCGCAAGGCAGCCGACCAGAATCACCTTGAGGCGATTTTCCACCTAGCGCAGCTTTATATGTCGGGCCAAGGTGTAGAGAAGAATTCGAGCGAAGGCGCCAAGTGGTTTCGCAAGGGCGCCGAGCTCGGCAGTGCGGAAGCGCAATGGAATTTGGGCAAGTGCTACCAAATGGGAAAGGGCGTAACAAAAGATCTCGTTCAGGCATACGCCCTAATGGCTGCGGCAGCAGGCGGTGCCGAGAATCCTGAGCAGCAGAAGGGCATGACTGATGAGAGGAATAAGCTGGGCAAAGAGCTGTCTGCAGATCAGCTCAAGGAGGCTGAACGCCTTTCTCAGGAGTGGAGCGCAAAGGGAAAGAAGTAGAGGACTCCAATCACTCAGTTGGACAGAAGCCTCCTCCGAAAAGGAGGCTTTTGCTTCAGTTCGACCAGTCTGTCTCAGCTATGGCAGGGCGTATTCTGTGCCTGCCTGCCAACCATCAATGCGCCAGCCGTCCAGTTGTTTCACAAGCATAAAAGTGGCGGTCTGCTGATACTCTCTTCCCGCAAAATCCAACAACTTGAGATTCACCCAGAATCTGCCGTTGTCGCTGGCGATCTTCTGTGATGTGATCTGAAAGCCGGTTAGATCGCCTCGATGCTCCACGAAATACGAGTAGTAGTCGCTGACATTGTTGACCTTCTGACGAGCTAGTTGTGCTTTAGCGCGCTGGGAAATCAGGGGATACATGCCGGTAGTGTTGTTCGACTCCCAATGCGACAGATAACGCTTGATTACAGCATTAGGGTCGGTCGTGTCAGAGCGGAAGACCTTAAACAGCCCGACGATCGCAAACACTACCAGAGCTGAGAAGAGAATCGTTTTGCCGGACATACGCTTACACTCCTCTGGAGCTTATCAGCCAGTTCTTGATTACGACTGCTGTCTTCAATATCGGAGTAGATTGATCTAATAATTAGCGTGGGAGAAAGATGTGGTTGGGACACTCCTTTGCCCCATGATGTCAGACCGAAAGCAACCCAGATATTCCGCTTGACGGATGGTTGCGTTTTGCCGAAACTTGCAGTGAGGAATGTACCCACCCCCATATTGTAGCCGGGAGTGGGGTAATTGCGTTTATATATGGCAACTGCTTTTACAACAAAGCGTTCCACGCTGTTAAAAACGGCCTTCTCACGTAGCCCGCTTGTCGAGCGGTTTCTCAATACGGCGCGGGAAGGCAACACCTTCGAGGCCGCCGGACTGGCTGGATCGGCAAGCGCATTTCTCGTGGCTCATTTGCATGAGCAATTGAACCAGACTGTGGTCGTGGTGGCGCCGACCGAAAAGGAAGTTCGCGACTTTGCGGGTGATCTTAACGAAGTATTGGGCGAAGACAAAGTTCTGTCATTTCCTGCCTGGGGAATTCACCCGTACGCTTGGCTTGTTCCGCCGCTGGAGAACATATCCGAGCGTTTAGAGACCCTGTGTCGGCTGATCTCGGGGGAGTCGATTGTTATAGTCACCTCACCCGAGGCACTTCGCCAGAGGACCATTCCGAGAGACCAGCTGGAAAAGCATTACTTCAGCCTCGAGGTCGGCGGAGAATATAATCTGACGGACATTGCTTTCCGATTGGTTGAAATCGGCTATGAGCGTCTGCCGATCACGGAGGAGGTTGGTACTTTCTCGATTCGAGGTGGCATCCTCGATATCTTCCCATTTACCTCCAGCAATCCGGTACGTTGCGAATTCTTCGGCGACTTCATCGATTCGATGCGCTACTTCAACGTTCTTTCTCAGCGTTCAGTCGAGACGATCCATAACATCGCCGTCATTCCCAGGCGCGAAGTGCTGATTGAGCAAGAGGAATTGGAGCGCCTGATTGATGGCATGGGTCAGCAGACCTCTGAAATTGTGCGCGATAAGTGCCTCGGCGGATTTGATTATCCCGGTTTGGAGTGGGTGACGGCCGTGTCTAAGGGCGAACCGACGTATCTGTTCGATTACCTTCCAGCAAACAGCCGTTTCTATTTCATAGGCCGCGACCTCATCGAAGCACGTCTCGAGGCCCAGACGAGAGATGCTTTGAACCTGTATGAGCAGATGACTGAGTCTTGGTCGCTGGCGCCACCTCCAGAGCGAATCTACCTCTCTGATCAGGCGGCAATCGAACGGTTCGATCGCCATCCTTCAATCGACCAGAAAGAGCTTGGTTCTGCAGCGGGGGGAGTCAACTTTGGCATGAAGGAGCATCCGTCCTTCAACGGCCAGGTGTCGCTGCTGCGCGAATCGCTCGACCGTTGGCTGGCGGAGCAGCAGACGATCCTGATGCTGAGCGATAATCAGCTTCAGCGCGACCGACTCGAGGAATTGCTCGGTGAATATCGCGATCGCGTTCGTTTTGTGGTCAGCGAACTACATCGCGGGTTTGTTTTTCCGGATATCCATACGATTGTCCTGACTGATCATCAGGTGTTCGAGCGCCATTTTGTGCGCCACCGCCGCCGGCAGATCAAGGAGGGCGTCGCCATAAGTTCCTACAACGCGCTGGAAATAGGCGATTACGTTGTTCACGTTGATCGCGGGATTGGTCGTTATCGAGGCCTGCGTGAAATAAAGATTGACGACCGCCGTCGTGAGTGTCTGTTGATCGTCTATGCCGGTGATGACAAGCTTTATGTCCCGCTGGAGGAATTCAGCCGGGTACAGAAATATATCGGCAAAGAGGGCGCGCCCCAACTGACACGTCTCGGCGGTTCCGGTTGGGAGAAAGTCAAAGCCCGTACCAAGAAAGCCATCGCCGATATGGCGGAAGAGCTGTTGGCTCTCTATGCCGCGCGCAAAGCCAAACCGGGATATGCGTTTGGAGTTGACGACGACTGGATGAGACAGTTGGAGACCTCGTTTCCCTTCGAGGAGACTCCAGATCAGCTGACGACCATTTCCGCAATCAAGCGCGATATGGAACAAGCGGTGCCGATGGATCGGTTGGTATGCGGCGACGTCGGTTTCGGCAAAACCGAGGTGGCGATTCGCGCGGCCCTCAAAGCGATTGCCGGTGGCAGGCAAGTGGCAGTTCTGGTGCCGACAACGATTCTGGCCCAACAACACTGGAATACTTTCAGCAATCGCCTTGGTCGTTTTCCAGTACGCATAGAGATGCTTTCTCGGTTCAAGAGCAAGAAAGAGCAGAAAGAAATCATCAGTGATTTAGAAGCGATGAAGGTTGACGTGATTATCGGTACGCACCGGCTGTTACAGAAAGACCTCCGCATTCCCAATCTGGGATTGATTATCGTTGACGAGGAGCAGCGTTTTGGGGTGGCGCACAAGGAAAAGCTGAAAAGACTACGTGATGTTGCCGATTGCATTACTCTGACTGCGACACCGATTCCGCGTACTCTGCAAATGTCACTTCTGGGAGCGCGCGACATGTCGGTCATCAACACTTCGCCTAAGGAACGCCAGTCGATTGTCACTGAGATCTGCGAATTTGATCCGAAAATCATCTATGAGGCGATCAATTTCGAGGTGTCGCGCAAAGGACAAGTCTACTTCGTTCACAATCGCGTCGAGACAATTGAATCGATGCATCACTATCTTACAAAACTGCTCAAGCATATCCGTATTGCCGTGGCACACGGCCAGATGCCGGAACATGAGCTCGAAGAAGTCATGCTTGGCTTCCTAAACAGGGACTACGACGTCCTGTTGACGAGCGCAATCATCGAATCGGGCATCGACATCCCCACGGTCAATACGATCGTTATCAACCGCGCCGATCGTTTCGGCCTCGCACAGCTCTATCAGTTGCGTGGCCGTGTCGGCAGATCGCAAGAGCGCGCTTACGCCTATCTATTGGTGCCGCCGGTAAAGCAACTGACCGACACAGCGCGAAAACGCCTCAAGGCCATCGAGCAGCACACCGAATTGGGGAGTGGATTTCATTTGGCGATGAAGGATCTCGAAATTCGCGGCGCCGGCAATCTTCTGGGGCCGCAACAGCACGGCTTTATTGAGGAGGTCGGCTTTGATCTCTATTGCAGGTTGCTGGAAGAAGCGGTTGCCGAGGTCAAGGGGGAGAAGATTGAGCGCGATTTTGAGGTGAAGCTGGAAATCGACTGCGACGCTTATATCTCCGAGGAATACATCGAGGACAGTCGCCAGCGGGTGGACATCTATCGCAAGATTTCAGAAGCCAGAACGGTTGCCGATCTGGATGCCGTGGAAGCAGAACTGGTCGATCGGTTCGGTCAATATAGGATGGAAGTCCGGAACTTGCTGGACGTCATGGCGATAAAGCTTGAGGCGCAGCGATGTCATATCGGCAGAGTCAGACTACACAAGACGCAGTTGATTCTTGCTTATGGCGATGGCAGCTTTCCGACCAAGAAACAAATCGAGAATTTGCGCGTGGCTTCGCCCCACAAGATGGAATTCGACGCTTCTGATGGCTTTGTCATAAAGATTTCTTTCCCGACAGATGGCGTGCGCCCGCTTCAGGAAGCCAAAAAGCTGTTGCCAATCCTGCGCTATTCCGTAACTTAACTTCTTTGTGGCCGGGATCATTCCCGCAACACAGGTGTAAGATTAGAACGTATGAGGAAATTGATGAAACGAACTCTGCTTTTTTTACTGCTAGTCTTTTCGTCGTCGGCTCTGGTGATTGGCGTCGGCTGCGGAAAGAGCACGAAGGACCCGATTGTGGCGAAGGTGGGAGACGACGAAATCACGGTTTCCGTCGTCAATAACTTTTTTGACAAGATAGGCGCAACCTTCACTTCTGCGGAAGAAGAATTCAGGGCAAAACGGGATGCTCTCGATAGCTTGATTGACTACAAGCTGATGGTCAAGGGCGCCTATGCGGCTAACCTCGACAAGGATGCCGAAGTTGACCAACTGGCTAATTCAGAGAAATCGAATTTTATGTTTGACGAACTCTATCGTCAGGAGATTCTTCCCAAGCTGTCAGTGAGTGATAAGGAAGTTGACGAGTTTTATGATAAGCTGAAAGTCGAGTATCATCTGACGCACATTCTGGTCAGTACTCAGAAGGAAGCGGACAGCATTGCCGCAGAGATCAAGAAAGGCGCCGATTTTGGCAGCATCGCGCGTGCCGTATCACTCGATCAGTCATCAGCCGTTCGCGGTGGCGACCTAGGTTTCCTCAGTTGGGGCATGCAAGTGGATCCCGAGTTTCGCGATGCGGCATTCAAGTTGAGTGTGGGACAGACTTCTGATCCGGTCAAAACCTCATACGGGTGGCATATCATCAGGCTACTGGAGACCCGCGATGCTCAGCAGCTTGGCGACAAGGCAAAGCTTCTTCCGGCCATTCGCGATCTCCTCAAGTCCCGCAAGTCCAGCGAGGTCGAAGCGGTTTTCTTGAAGCAGATAGAGGAGAAGGCCAAGGTTGAAATAAACACCGAAGCGACACAGATGTTGATGGATCGGCTCGATCAGTTCTACCCCAAGGCGCTCGGCAGTGCGACGCGTCCCGACAATTTTTTCCCTCAAGCAGACTTGCTTAAGCCGTTCGAGTTACAAATGGTGCTCGCAAGCTATCAGGGTGGGGAAGTGACGGTGGAGGACTATCTGAAAAAGGTCGCCAATGTGGCAGAGGCTTATCGTCCACGCTTCAACGACCCTGACAGCCTCAAGAAAGTGATCTTTAGGCTGGAGCTTCGTAACATCATGGAATATGAGGCCGGTCAGCGCAATGTGGAACAGCAGGCCGAATATCAAAAGCGCATGAAGGATTTTCGGGAAGGTCTCATGGCAGACCGCTTCGTACGTACGATATTAGGCCGAAACATTGATGCTGATGAAGATGAGATCAGGGAGTACTACAACATGCATCTGGAAGAGTTCATGACGCCCCGGGAATTACATCTGCAGGAAATCGAGGTTGATTCGAGTCAGCAAGCAGTGCGCATAGCAGAGCAACTGAGCGTTGGCACCGACTTTGGCGATCTCGCGGCCAAGTACACGGTGCGGAGCGGATTCAAGGAAAAGAAAGGTGATCTGGGTCTTGTTCAACCCGGCCGTTTCCCAGCGCTGTATGAGGTCGCCCGCAGTCTGGTTAAAGGACAAGTTTCCGACACGATTCGGAATGATGACGGGAAGTATTCCATAGTAAAGTTGATAGATACCAAGGAATCGGCAGCAGCGCCAGTAGAAAGCATAGTCGGACAAGTCAAACAGAAGGTTATGACTCTTAAGCGATCCAGTGCCACTGCTGATTGGCTCAAAGAACAGCGATCCAAAACCGGAATCACGGTGTATGACGACGTACTCCGGCAATCAGTGGACAAAGCGAAATATGAAAAGAAATAGCCGCTACTTGCTGTTACTGGCGCTATGCGCCACCGCTTCTGCGGTTTATGCCTGGGAGCCGGTTGACCGCATCGCTGCAGTCGTCGGTGATAAAGTTATTGCCGGGTCTGAATTGGACTTCCAGTTGCAGCTCTATCAGGTGCAAACGGGCACCAAGGTCAGCGATGCCAATGACGCGCACAAACTTAAGGAGCAGATTCTGACTCAGATGATAAACGATCGGTTGATCCTGATTAAGGCAACGCAGGACACAACGATCAAAGTCGTCGATGACGAAGTGGACGAGGCGCTGAATAGCCGCATGGATGAATTGAAGAGTCGCTTTCCCAATCAAGAGCAGTTCGAGAAACAAGTCGTGTCAGAAGGCTTCACGATGCGCGAATTGAAGGCCAAGTTACGCGACGAAGCTCGCGAGCAGTTGCTCAAACAAAAACTGATCAGCAAACTGTTGAGTAAAGTGTCTGTGAGCAAGAGTGAGGTTGAAAAATTCTTCGAGACTTACAAGGACAGCATCCCACCCCATCCACAGCAAGTCAAACTGGCGCATTTGCTTTTGGAAGTCACTTCGTCCAAGTCGACGTCAGACTCGCTCATGAGCCTGGCTCGGTCTTTGGTCGAGCGGATTAATCAAGGCGATTCCTTTGAAGAGCTTGCGCAACAGTATTCAGAAGATGCCTCGGCTGCCTCGGGAGGGGAGATCGGCACCGTGCGTAAGGGAGACTTGATGCCGGAGTTCGAAAAGGCAGCGCTGGCCCTTTCGCCCGGAGCTGTTTCGGATGTTGTCAAGACCAGCATTGGCTATCATATCATCAAGCTGATGGCACGCAGCGAGGATCAGTATGAGGTGAAACACATTCTGCTGCTTAACAAGCCAACTGCCGCAGACAGTGCAGCCATCGTGACTCTGGCGAATCAGCTTCTGGATCGCATCAAGAAGGGGGAGGATTTTGGCGCTTTGGTAAAGGAGTACTCGACCGACAGTACTTCACGCGCCAATTTCGGAGAGTTGGGTTGGTTGGTAGTCGAGAATCTTCCCGCCGAGTACAAATCTGCCGTGGGCACGCTGGCAAACGGCCAAGTCAGTGATCCAATTTGGTCGACCGACGGGCTGCACCTCCTCAAGGTGCTCGATCGCAAGGAATCCCGGCCGATTTCTCTGGCAGATGACTGGGACGGGCTAAAGGAAATGACCCGTCGCCAGAAATCGGAGCTGGTGATTGCCGGTGTCGTCAACGAGATGAAGGATAAAGTGTACCTCGAAGTACGCGATTTCTGATGCGGCTCGATCAATTCTTGCAGAAGACCGGGATTGTCAAGCGCCGTAGTCTGGCCAAAGAGATTTGTGATCGGGGTCAGGTAGAAATAAGTGGCAGAAAAGCCAAGGCCGCACACGAGGTTTCCCTAAAGGACATTCTCACGGTTAAGTTCCATGACCGGCGCTGTACATACACCGTTCTTGGCATTCCGCAGGGGAATGTAAAGAAAGAAGACCGCGTCGAGTATGCACAGTTGACCAGTGAGGAACGCTTTCACGAGGAATAGCACCACTGCAACTTCACGAGATCAACAAGAAAATCGAATCGGCAATCGTCGTCGGTGTGCAACTGCACAGCATCGAAGACGCGGCTTTCCACGAATCACTGGAAGAACTGAAGGAACTCGTGGTATCTGCTGATGCCCAGGTTGTCGGCATGCTCACACAGAAACGACCGTCGCCGGACAGCCGTACGTTTGTTGGCACCGGCAAAGTTGCCGAATTGAAAGACCTGATTACCGCGACAAATGCGAATCTTGTGGTGTTCGATGAAAAGCTTTCGCCGGCGCAAGTCAGGAACCTGGAGAATGAACTGCAGCTCAAAGTGATTGACCGGGGTAGTCTGATTCTCGACATTTTTGCCAAACGCGCTCACACCGCTGAAGCCAAGATTCAAGTCGAATTGGCGCAATTGCAGTATCTGCTACCACGGCTTACCCGCCTCTGGACGCACTGGAGTAAACAGTACGGTGGCGTTGGCACGCGCGGTCCCGGCGAGACTCAGTTGGAAGTCGACCGCCGCGAAGCCAAGACCAAAATTGCCAAGCTGCGAGAACGGCTGGAAAAGGTCAGTCGTCAGCGTGATACCCAGCGCCAGCGACGAATGGATACTTACAGGATCGCTTTGGTCGGGTATACGAATGCCGGCAAATCAACGGTGTTCAATCTGTTGACCAAGGCCGGTGTCTGGGCCGACGATAAGCTCTTTTGTACACTTGATGCCGTAACTCGTTATCTACCTTTAGGTAACCAGCAACGCATCGTGATTTCGGACACCGTCGGTTTCATCAAGAAACTGCCGCATGAGTTGGTAGCATCATTTGCATCGACGCTTGATGAAGTCAGATACGCCAATCTGTTGCTGGTTGTCGTCGACATCTCACACACCAATTGTGCTGATCACTATCAGAAAACGTTGGAGGTTCTTGAGCTGATTGGAGCCGAAAAGGTGCCACGTTTACTGCTTCTGAACAAGTCCGATCTGGTTGACGTGGCCGGCCTGCCCCCGCTTGACCTGAATTTTAGCCCTGCGCGCACTTTCGTGGTTTCGGCCAAAACCCAGGCAGGAATCGACAAATTGTTAAATTTCCTGACCGACTACGTCGATATAGAAACGAGAGGTCTTCAGAGGAACCAAGCTAACAACAATGGCGAAACGCGAAATTCTGATCGTTGACGACAATCCCAATATGGCGTCCCTGCTGTCGGAGATGCTGGATGTCTTTGACCTGAGAAGCCGCATTACTACCGATGGTGAGACGGCGCTGGAACTGCTCCAGAGTGAGGATTTCGCCCTCGTGATCACCGACCTCAAGATGCCCAAAATGTCGGGCACGGAGCTCCTCACCGCGATCAAGGGCAAGCGCCCGAATCTCCCCGTAGTTGTCATTTCCGGTTACAATGTCGCCTCTGCCGAAGGCCAGGTGGTCGAGGGCCTCGCCAATGGCTTCATCCATAAGCCATTCAAGATGACCGACATCCAGTCGATGGTCGAGCAGTTTCTATAGCCTCTATAATCGCTCGCAGTAAGCACCAAGCGCTTTTATGACAGTCAAACTTTTCGTTGCGTCCCTATGCGGCTCGCCGTATAATCGTGTAATGTTATGAACGGCGAGGGAGCGGTGATCCGCAACTGCAGGGAGTTTCTGGAGAGACTTGGGGAAGCCGCCAAACGCTGTGGTCGCAAAATTGAGGATATCACCGTTGTCGCCGTTTCCAAGACTCGCCCGCTGGAAGACGTGCTTGAGGCAGCGACTGCCGGGATGAAGCATTTTGGCGAAAACCGGGTGCAGGAAGCCGAGCGAAAATATGCCGGGATTGCTCGCAATTTCCGACTCCACATGATCGGTCACTTGCAGTCGAACAAGGTTAGGGATGCAGTTGCCATGTTCGACGTGATTCAGTCTGTCGATTCGCTCAGACTTGCCGAAATCCTTAACCGGGAATTCGATCGGGCCGAAAGAACCGGCGAGATAATGCTGGAGGTCAACACTTCGGGTGAACCGCAGAAGTACGGTTTTGCGCCGGAAGAGGTTGTAGCTGTTGCCGATACAATATTCGAAATGGGACACGTCCGTCTGACGGGTCTAATGACAGTTGGGCCCCTAACGGAAGACGAAGCGGCAATCCGCGATTCGTTCGGCGAGTTGCGACAGTTGTTTGACAAGATCGGGTCTAACCACTCCGATAGAGAGGAATTCGCCGCGCTGTCGATGGGAATGTCTAACGACTATGAGATCGCGGTGGAAGAAGGCGCGACTATGATCCGCGTTGGCAGAGCACTGTTTGGACCAAGGATAACACAGGGATAGCATAGGAAAGGATGTCGTTATGGCAATTACTCCGGTAGAATTGCGCAATATGAGATTCGAACGCAAGTTCCGCGGTTATGATCCATTCTATGTGGACACGATCGTTGCCGAAGCGGCAACCGAAATGGAAAAGCTGATCGATGCCAACTCCGAGCTAATGCGTCAGTTAAAGCACCTGGAAGAGCGATTGTCCAGCTTTCAGAATATCGAACA
>CAIYYT010000201.1 GCA_903930455.1 uncultured bacterium
TTATCAAGTGTTGCCGCTTCGATCTTAACTGTCTTAGTTTGCCTGTCCCATTCGACCTTGGCGCCCAACTCTCGCAGTACCTGCAACATGATATCGATGTCACGCAAATCGGGAACATCGCTCAAGGTAGTGACTCCGGAATCAGCCAAAAGCGCTGCCGCCAGAATCGGAAGAGTAGCGTTTTTGGAGCGCATGGCCTTCACCTTGCCATAAAGTGGTCTGCCGCCGTCGATTATGTACTTGTCCATCTGCCTATTTAACCTTTGTCTCTAAAGCCCGGTTCCACATAGTTCTTAACGTGGTTGCCCACGTTTTGGTGCAATTTAATCCGACAAAACTGTTAGACAACAGTGCTATTCACAGACTTGCGGGATTGCTAACCTCCGCCTCTTCAACGCTTTTCCCGTAATCTTCCGCAAGCAAGAGTGAAATGCCGGATTCAACGGGAATAAACCGGCAATGCGCCTGTATTGAGGACGAAGACAAAAGCAACCTCAAAACAGGAGGAAGGAAATGAAGAAAACAATCATCACCGGAATCGTGCTGGCAGTGGCCGCGCTGGCAATGCTGACAGTCAGCATCAGACATTCCGAACCTCTGGAAAGCAAGCCGCTTGGCACGGTTTCCGGGATCGTTACTGACAGCAAGACGGGCGCGCCACTAGCGGCTGTTGCCGTGCAGATTGTCGGAACGACCAGTGGAACTCTGACCGACGCTAGCGGCAAGTACACTATTGTCGGCATTGTGCCCGGAAGCTACACGCTCAAGGCGTCTCTAGTTGCTTACGCCAGTCAGGAGATTATGTCCCTAACCGTGACTGCCGGCAATACTACCCAGCAGGATTTTCAGCTTGCTTCGATGACAATTGCCTGTGACAAGCCGCAGATTGTTACGGCTGAAAGAGACCTGCTAAGGCTGACAGAAACGCAGAACCAGAGGCAACTCTCAACTGGAAGTGTCAAGAACATGCCAGTCGCTACAGTGCAAGAACTGCTACAAACTCAAGCCGGTGTCGTGTCAAGGGGTGGACAAGTTCACATGCACGGGAGTCCTTCCAACGAAGTCCCTTACGTGGTCGACGGTGTGTCGATCAAGGATCCTTTAGGTGGTACCGGTGCGGTCGAGCAAGAGTCAAACATCTCCGGTAGAGTGACCGAGAACATGCAGATTGTCAAAGGCGGTTTTGACGCTGAATACGGCAATGCTCCGGAAAAATGCGGACAGATCCACCAGCGCGATGGTCGCGGCAGCAAGAATGTCGGCGGAATCATGCCGCCATGCATCGACAAACCAACATACGGCAACGTGCCCATGTCAACCGGCGGCAGCGTGCCTCCCAACGGTCAGCAATACGATGCGATGTTCTTCAAGCACTACGGCGTCAATCCGTTTGTCTCCACCGATGATGACCATCTATCGACCTTCGCGATCGACGCCGACAACGCGTCATACTCGATGACACGCTCGTACCTGACGCGCGGGTCTTTGCCACCTGAAGAAGCGGTGCGGGTGGAAGAGTTCGTCAATAACTTCAAATACGAATACCGGCATCCGCAGGAGCGGGCATTTCGGGTTTGTCTGGAAGGCGCCCCCTCCAAGTTCGGCGACAAGTATCAACTGCTCAAGATTGGTATCGTCGGCAAGAAGATTGAAGAATGCCGGCGTCAGGACGCCAATCTGGTATTTGTGATTGATGTGTCCGGATCGATGGATATGGAGAACCGTCTGGGCGCGGTCAAGAAAGCGCTGCACATGCTTGTCGACAACCTGACTGACCGAGATCGCGTTGGCATCGTCGCGTATCGTACCGATGCCTTCGAGGTTCTGTCACCTACTTCCATTCGCGACAGAGAACGAATTATCAGGGCGATCGATGGCCTCTATGCAAGCGGGTCAACTTGGGCCGAGGGGGGTCTGCGTCTCGGTTACCAGATGGCAGACCGCTGCTTTGACCGTAGCAGAATCAACCGGATCATCCTCTGCACCGACGGTGTCGCCAATGAAGGGCAGACCGCAGCAGAGGATATCCTGAAGGAAATCAAGCAGTATGCTGATCGCGGCATCACGCTCTCGGCAATCGGATTTGGAATGAACAACTACAACGACGTACTGCTCGAGAAGCTGGGGGACAAGGGAAACGGGCATTATGCTTATGTCGACAACTGGGAAGAAGCCAGACGCATTTTCGTAGAAAACCTGACCGGTACGTTGCAGGTGATTGCGCGGGACGTCAAGATCCAGGTCGACTTCAATCCGAATACAGTTGATCGTTATCGGTTACTCGGATATGAAAACCGCGATGTCGCCGACAATCAGTTCCGCAACGACAAAGCAGACGGTGGCGAAATTGGTTCCGGTCATACGGTCACGGCACTGTATGAAATCAAACTGAAATACGAAGCCCACGGTGATCTCGGTACGGTCTTCGTCCGCTACAAAGATCCGAATACGTTTGCGGTCAATGAAGTCGCGGAGCCAATTGATCAGAGTTACTTCAGTCACTCGTTTGAGTCGGCATCAAGTGATTTCCGCCTGGCGGCGGCAGCAGCAGAGTTTGCGGAAATCCTGCGCAATAGTTACTGGGCGCAGGATGGCCATTTGAGTGACGTGCTGCGCGTCGTCGGGCAAGTCGAACGTGAACGATGCGACGATCAAGTGATCGAGTTGATGGATTTGGTCGCGAAAGCAGATAGAATGATGAAGGCCAATGAGGACGGGCAGGGCCCACTCGGGATGGAAACCGAGTAACAGAGGGGGACTAATTCCTAGCCGCAGGGGCGCATTAGCAAGTGCGCCCCTGCAATTTATCCTGTATATTGGAGGAGTTATGAGAAAAGTCTTCTTTCCTTTGGTAATACTGTTGATCGTGGTAGTAAGCACTTCCGGTCAAAAGCTGCCGAAACGGGCTCTTGGCAGCATTGCCGGAACAGTAGTCGATTCCGCAACGGGTAAGCCAATCGCGGGCGCACCAGTGCAAATATTCGGCACGACAATGGGAGCGCTGACAGGACCGGACGGGCGATACAAAATCATCAATATTCCGGTGGGGGAATACGCCCTCCTCAGCAGGACTATCGGCTACTTCCCGCTGAAGGTGACTCATGTAACAGTTAGAGAGGGGGGGACAACAAATATTGATGTGTTCTTGGTTATCAACGACAAGGACAGTACGTTGCTGTCCAAGAGGTGCATCGAATGGATCGGCCGTGATTTCTTCCGCGTTTCTGAAACACAGACAATGCGCGAGATCAGCGCCGAAAATATAAGGCATCTTCCGGCCAAAGACCTGAAGAGCATCATGAGACTGCAAAGCGGAGTAACGGTCAGATAGAGCTTGGAGTTGCCCCTACAATAAATCACAGTAGTGAGATGTCAAGCCCTGAGCGGGCTTGACCTACTCGCTGCACAAACAAAAACGCCGTCAGGAATCCTTTCCTGACGGCGCGTTATAGTCTAGAGACCCGGGGCGGTTACATGATTTGCTCGTCGGCGGAAGGACCGTAAATGGCCGGTACGGGAATGTCGTTGAGACGGAAATAGACGCCGAGTTGGGCGCGATGGTGGATGTTATGGCTCAGCACGAATCCACGCAGTACGACCAAACGCGGCGCGGTAAACAGCGTCTTCCCGCCGGCTACCAGCGACCAAGGTTTTGCAAACTGTTCATCACCGGTGGCGGCGATGACGGCACGCCCCGCGGCAACGTTCTTGTCGAATATTGCGAGTAGCTCTTTGGTGGAGCCGGCTTGAGTAGTGGTAAACGCTTTGCCATCCTTGGGGGTCATATCAAGAACATCCTGATTTAGTGTCATCTCTATCCAGCTTGGAATATTCGCCAGATGCGAGGCGAGACTCCCCATCGTGTATGACTTGTCATGCGGTTTCCAGCCCAATTTGCTGTCGGGTACACGTTCTAACGTCTTGCGGGTGTTCGCCATCTCCTGGTCGAACTCAGGAAGCAGTAGGTCCTTATGCGCCATTTTGTACTCCAATCATAAGTTAATTCAATCAGTCATTGTTCTACATTGAACGCCAAAACGGAAGCCGGGTTCCAGTAGTTTGGATGACCAAAAGAAGACCGGGAGTCGATTCCTATCAGTGCCGATACACGCAGCCTAAGGCGAGGTCGAGGTTGTCGGTTGAGAATTGGTCAATGTGCATCCTGATGGCCATTCGTATCTCCTCTTCGGAATTCAGATCCGCGCCGTGCACCTTGAGTCCTTTTTCATGCAGTCGGTTCACAAGATCATCGTCGATTTGAGACAATGGTAAATGAGCCACCTGTGCGTCTGATAGAATCAGCCAGTTGAGGATTCGCCCGTGTCGCTCTGCGGGTTGCATCCACTCTGGAAACGGCTCAAAGAAGATTCCGGTACGAAGTCGGGGATTGATAGCTTTCACATGGAAGAGCAAAGGCAGGTGCCACGAGGTCAATTCGACCCGTTCCTCCAAGCCGTTCTTCGCAATCGCATCAATGACAGTCTGCAGAAACGGTAGCGTTGCCGTGCACAGTTCAATCTCGAAACGGATCTTTGTATTACCCAGAGTCAGGATATCGTCGAGCGTTGGCATTCTCAGGCCACTGAAGCGCTGGTCAAACCAACTCCCAACATCGAGGGACTGCAATTGCTGAAGCGTGTAGGCCTCGATATAGCCGGTCGCTTGCTCGACTCGACCCAGGTAGTCATCGTGGTGGACTACCAATTCACCGTCCGCGGTGATGTGTACATCAAACTCGATGGCATCAGCGCCTTTGGCAATTGCGCTCTTGAAAGCCGGGAGTGTGCTCTCCGGAAAGCTTTTTCCATCTCCGCGATGCGCTATGATCAAGGGTTTGGGCAAGAGAAATCCTACAACTGCGCTTAGTTTAGTAGATCAACGGCAA
>CAIYYT010000202.1 GCA_903930455.1 uncultured bacterium
AGCGCTTCTGCTGCTCAGGTGAAGAAGTCATCCGAGACGCTACCCACTCCGCAGATTCCGTATGCTCCCCGGCAATACGTTTGCCACCGCACGAATCAGCCGGTGATGGTCGACGGCCGCCTGGATGAGCGGGCATGGCAAATGGCCCCATGGACGGAGTTGTTCGTTGATATCGAGGGGAATCTCCGGCCGAAACCCTATTTCGAAACGCGGGCTAAGCTCATGTGGGATTCATCGTACCTGTATGTTGCCGCCGAATTGAAGGAAACGAATGTGTGGGCAACGTTGACCGAGCGAGATGCTGTGATCTATCACGACAACGATTTCGAGGTGTTTATTGATCCTGACATGGACACACACGAGTATTACGAACTCGAGTTGAACGCATTGAATACCGTCTGGGATTTGCTGCTGGTAAAACCATATCGTGACGGCGGTCCCGCGATCAATGCCTGGGATATTCAGGGCTTGAAGACGTCAGTCACCGCGCAGGGGACGCTGAACCATCCGGGAGATACCGACACCGGTTGGACGGTTGAGATCGCCTTCCCATGGGCAGTGTTAAAAGAATGCGCGCACCGCGCTACACCTCCACAAAACGGAGATCAGTGGAAGATCAATTTCTCGCGGGTAGAGTGGCAGACCGAGGTTAAGGACGGCAAATACTCCAAGGTTATTGATGCGGCTACCGGCAAGTCGTTACCAGAATACAACTGGGTATGGTCTCCTCAGGGTTTGATCGCCATGCATTATCCGGAAATGTGGGGTCTGGTGCAGTTCACCGACGTCGTCGTCGGATCACAGGCCGTCGCGTTTATTCCCGATCCGGTTGACTCGGCGCGGTGGGTACTGTGGAAGTTGTACTACGCCGAACGAAACTACTTCATGCAGAATGGAGCATACACGTCGGACTTTGCCAAGCTGGGACTTGCCTCGATGCCGCAGGGGTTTGTATGGCCACCTAAGCTGGAGGCAGCAATCCATCAGTTTTGTGCCGAACTGGTCAGTCAGGATGGACGAATCCACCTCCTGATCGATCAGGAAGGTTGCCTCAAACAAGAGACGGCTGGGAAGTAGTTGACGCATGCTCAATCGCGTTTTTCAATATTTCTTGAGAATCTCGCTCTTTGATCATCACTTCAAACAGCTTCGGAGCCACAATGAATCTTAGCGTGCTTGATTGGACAATCGTCTTTGTCTCACTCGGACTGATGATCCTTTCGGTGGAAGCCGGTCGCAAAGCAATGAAAAGCGTTGCCGATTTCCTGGCGGCGGGTCGCTCGGCCGGTCGGTATGTGCTGTGTGTTGCCAGTGGTGCTGCCGGTATTGGGGCAATCACCGTGGTCGGGAATCTGGAGATGAATCTGGTAGCCGGGTTCTCGATGACCTGGTGGGGAATGACCACGGCTCTGGTCGTGCTGATTATTACTGTGTCGGGGTGGGTGGTTTATCGTTTCCGGGAAACGCGGTCGCTGACTTTGGCGCAGTATTTCGAAGAACGCTATAGTCGGGAATTCCGCATTTTCACCGGCATGATCGCCTTCCTGTCGGGCATCGTAAATTTCGGTATCTTCCCGGCGGTAGAAGCCAGGTTCTTTATCTACTTCTGTGGAATTCCGGAAACCGTCTCACTCTTTGGGCTGAGCATCAGCACGTTCCCGCTGATGATGATACTGCTTATCGGGATCTCACTTTACTTCGTGCTAAGCGGCGGACAGGTGTCGGTGATCTACGCTGATTTCTTCCAAGGGATCCTGGTCTATGGTGTGTTTGCAATTCTCGTGATTTACTTTTTCGTCAGCTTCGACTGGGGGCATGTTCAACAGGCGCTGGCGGCGGCTCCGAAGGATGCGTCGCTAACCAATCCCTTCCACACAAGTCAGGTGAAAGATTTCAATTTCTGGTATTTCCTGGTCGGCATTATCGGTGTCGTTTATGGTACGATGTCGTGGCAAGGGACTCAGGCCTACAATTCATCTGCCAAAAGCGCGCACGAGGCCAAAATGGCCAGCGTGCTGACTTCGCTACGCAATCTGCCGATGAATGTGATGTTTCTGTTCGTTCCGATCATCGCCTACACCGTTCTGAACCACCCTGATTTTTCGGAGACTGCCAAAGCTGTCGGCACGACTCTATCGGGGATTGACGGCTCGGCCGTTCAAAGTCAACTCAAGGTACCGTTGGTGCTGACCCATATTCTGCCACGCGGACTGATCGGGGCGTTTGCAGCCATGATGCTAGCGGCCAGCATAAGCACTCTTGATGCCTACATGCACTCCTGGGGGAGTATCATCGTACAGGATGTTATCCAGCCATTGAGAAGGAAGGCCTTTGAGCCACGCCAACATCTGCGAGTGTTGCGACTGGCGATTATTTTCGTCGGCGTGTTTGCATTCTTCTTCAGTCTGCTCTTCAAGCAATCCGAGTATATCTTTTTGTTCTTCGCTATTACCGGAGCCATCTTTGCAGGGGGATCGGGAGCCGTGATTATCGGCGGGCTGTACTGGAAACGGGGCACCACAGCAGCAGCGTGGTCGGCGATGATAACCGGTTCGGGTATCGCCGTGGCGGGAATCATCATTCATCAGATCATTCCCAATTTCTTCATCAACGGTCAGTGGTTCTGGGGGATTGCGATGCTGGGAGCGTCGGTCGTTTATGTAGCCGTGTCCCTACTGGGCAAACGCCGCGACTTCGATTTTGACAAGCTGCTTCACCGAGGGAAATATGCGATCGCCGGTGAATCAGACGTAGTGACCGCTGTGCCTTCCCGTGGTTGGAAGATACTGGGGATGGGGAAGGAATTTACGCGCGGCGACAAGATAATATACATACTGAACTACGTCTGGGCGGGAGGATGGCTGCTCGTGTTCATCTTCGGAACCATCTACAACCTCACTTACGAGGTCAGCGACGAGTCGTGGCTGCTCTTTTGGAGAATCTATCTGGCAATCAATGTCGTCTTGTCGGCAGTGGTCATTGTATGGTTTG
>CAIYYT010000203.1 GCA_903930455.1 uncultured bacterium
CACCAGACGCTGGTCATCCGCTGAAAGCTGCCAACTGACGTCGATGGCCGAACCATCGTCGTTCTTCGTATCTTTGGCTTCAACGCTTGATGGTGGAGCCGGTGATTCGATCGCCGGTTTGGCGTCGCCAACTAACCCTGTAGGTGCATCTGTTTGTGAAAAGGCGGGTAAGCACAGAAGAATGACAACCGAAGTCAAAAACAGTAGGGCTTTGAGACGGTCCATTGTTCTCCTGACGTATCAGCCACATCGGCGGCAGTCTGGCACCATGCCAGCATTTCTTATATGACGTTCTAGCGGCCGCTTTGTGCAACAGTAATGTTGCCCTTGCGGACACTTCGAAAGTGCTGCCAAGTTACACGAGGTAGGGTGGAGTGTCAAGGATAAAATGGCCGGTAACGCGGGACGGTTCAAATGAATGCGCCGGCGGAATTTGACTCCCGACGGCGCCTTCAAAATACTAGCGAAAATGCAGCAACAAACCGAATACTACGTAGCTATTGCTAATAACCTAGTGGCTTCAGATGCTCTTTATATGTGGCAGCCGATTTCTGCAACGCCGCCAGTTCCTTCCCATCCAGTTTCAGTTCAATAATCTTCTCGATGCCCGTCTGACCTAACACCACCGGCACTCCGATGTAGATATCATTGATCCCGTACTGACCCGTTAAATAGGCCGAGCAAGGATAAAGCTTCTTTTTGTCGTTCAGCACGGAATCCACCATCGCTGCACTGGCTGCTGCGGGCGCGTAGTATGCCGAACCGGTCTTGAGTAAGGCAACGATCTCCCCTCCACCGTTAATCGTGCGCTGGCTGAGGGCCTCGATACGGTCAGGTGCCATCAGCTCGGTGATTGGTATACCGGAAGCTGTCGTATAGCGTGGCAGCGGAACCATCGTATCACCATGCCCACCAAGCACCATCGCCTCCGTCTCAGTCTGGGCGACACCCAGTTCCATACCTATAAATGTACGAAAACGAATCGAGTCAAGAATTCCGGCTTGCCCAAAGACCCGATTGGGCGGGAATCCGGAGACTTTGTAGGCATGGTAGGTCATCAGATCAAGCGGATTTGCAACCATGAGGATTATCGCGTGAGAAGCATATTCTTTGACTTTCCCGGCGACGGTACCGATAATTTCAGCATTCTTGGCCAGTAAGTCCTCACGCGACATTCCGGGTTTGCGTGCCAGACCGGCGGTGTGGACGATGATATCAGAGCCGCGCATATCGGCAAAATCATTGGAGCCGGTAATCGTGACATCATAGCCGCGAATGGGTCCGGCCTGCATCAGATCGAGCGCTTTGCCCTGCGGCAGCCCCTCTACAACGTCAATCAGCGTGATATCGCAAATGTTGTCCTCAGCCAGATACTGCGCCACGGCTGCGCCGACGTTACCGGCGCCGATGACCGCTACTTTCCTACGCATTACTTTCCTCCTTCATTTCCGCGGACGCGCATGGATAGCCATCAAGCACAGCTAAGTACTTGCGAAGCGCTGTCAAGCACGACCGCAATATTGCAGTTTATTCCATAGATCTTTGTCAGTTCCGCAACCGCCGCATCAACATCCGATCGCGGCTGAATCGGCAGGAATTCGAGGTCGGACGCAGGCAACGTCGAAACCAGCATCAATTTCAACCGTTGCGTCAGCTTCTCCGTGCGCTTGACCTTATGTATGCCCATGAGCATCCATTCAGACTGCCCGTCCAAATGCAACTCGCCGGCAGCCGCTTTTTCCGCCAATTTCAGAAATCTGCCGTCTCCCGTTCCTTCAATACAACCGGAGATCAGAAGCACTGTCCCACCGGGTTTCACCGCCGCTGCAACATTCTCATAGGACTTCTGCAACTGGTACAGGTTCCGGTCCAGCGGTGGACAGACGACGTTTATCACAATATCATACGGCGCCGTGACGCTGTGAGCATAATGGGTTCTGACAAAATCGCAGGCGCTGTCATAGGCCCGATCCCAGTCGCCGTGCGACAGATGGAAAATCGAACCCTGATGGTCACAGACGACCTGAATCGCATAACGGCGTTTGTAGTCAAGACAGGACGTCCGATTGCGTATGTCCTCCCAGACCGGGTTACCGCGTCGCGCCAGCGGCTGACTTTGCGGATTTAACGCATGCGCATGGTTGCGCGAAACGTCGCCAAATGAAGCGCATCCGGGCAGAAAAATCTTTCGGCCACCGGTGAAACCGGCAAAATAGTGCGGTTCCACCGAACCGATAATCAGCACCGAATCACACTGCTCGAATAGCTGGTTCAGCCCAACGGTGTTGACGCCACTGCCAAAAGTGACCAGTTGACTGTCATCGTAGGCATTATGAATTCGCACGCGCTCTTTCACGCACGGATACAACTTGCCGAATATCGCGTGCCGCTGCACTTCACTCGGTGCGCCATGCAGACCCGTGGCTACCAGAAATGTGGTCTTCTCCAAAGGAAGCGCGCTGCCGATGGCATTAAGTAACGAGGCTGTTGGCGTGGGACGGTAGTGGTCATTTACCACCACCAGTAAATGCTGTGCGCTACTCAGAAATTCCGTTACGCTCGCCGGTACAATGCCGGAATGCAGCCAGTGTTCTTCCGGAAGCGGCGTTAGGCGCTTCTGCGGCAAGTCATAAACATCAATCCGGCAACTGTCAGGCAACCTCAATTCAACGTCTTGGTTGACATACCAGATGGGAATCTTCATACGCTTCTTAGACATCCACCGATTGGCCAGCTGAGAGCACAATCAGCTAAGTACCACTGCGAGTCCGCCTTTGCAGACTCGCAATGATGACAAGTTGGCTCTGTCCGACCGGTTAGGCGAAGTGAAACTTGATTTCGACCGCAGCGTTTTCCGGACTGTCTGAAGCATGCACCGAGTTCTTGCCCATGTCGATAGCAAAACACTGCCGGATGGTGCCACATGCAGCCTTTGCCGGATCGGTTGCGCCAATCAGATCGCGTAAGTCGGCGACCGCGTTTTCCTTTTCCAGTGCTATCGCTACAATCGGCGAACTTGACATGAAGTTCACGAGCTCTTCCAGAAACGGTTTACCCTCGTGCACCTTATAGAACTCACGTGCGCGGGCAACCGTCAGATGCACCATTTTCATCTGCACAATCTGAAAGCCCGCTGTTTCGAGCCGTTCGATGATGCGACCAATGAGGTGGCGCTGCACGGCATCCGGTTTGATCATCAGCAATGTCTGCTGTTTCACAGTCTAATCCTATCCTTGGCCTTTTTGCCCTCGACCAGGCCGAGCTGCAATGCCGCCAGGTTCTTTTCTTCCGTGCCGCGTGGCGCTCTGCGCTTGACGACTTCGATAAGACCCGCTTCGGAGACAACCCCGGAGATGGCACAAATCGCGCCCAGCGAAATGACATTCGCCACCATCGTATTGCCAATTTCATGGCGCGCCAACTGGCTAAACGGAATACCAATACAACGCGAAGTGGGGACTTGCGTTACTAGATGGCTGTCTACTATCAACAACCCGTCTTCCCTCAAATCATGATAGTAATTGTCACAGGCTTCCTGCGAAAGAGCCAGCAGCAGGTCAAGCTGCATCGGTTTGGGATAGTAAATCTCTCCCGAAGATATCACGACATCGGCACGTGATGCGCCGCCTCGCGCCTCGGGACCATAGCTCTGAGTCTGGACGCAGTTTTTGCCATCAATAGTGGCAACCGCTTCCGCCAGCATCACGCCGGCAAGGATCAAACCCTGGCCGCCGGAGCCGGAGAAACGGATTTCATAGCGATCTATCAGTTCGGAATCGGTGTGGGAAGCACCGGTTTTGTCTGGTTTCGAATGATTAGTCATGCTCATTTCCCCTGCAAACTTTGGATGAGGGCATCGTAGCGATCGCAGTATTCCTCGCGTTCGACATCACAGAAAACGCCCGTCAGCAACTTACCTTGCACTTTTTCCGGCGGCATCTTTGCAGCTGCCTTCAACGGCAAAGCATTCTTCTTCATCTCCTCCAGCATCTTGACTGAATCACCAAGACGATTGAGACGACCAAAGTAGGTGTGACAATTGGAGAACGCCTCGACCAACGAGAACCCTCGTTTCTTGATACCGTCGTAAATCAGCTGATCCAGCTGGGTGACATGATAAACCGTCCCGCGTGCAACATACGACGCCCCCGCCCCCATCGCCAGTTTGGGAATATCAAAAGGATACTCCTTGTTGCCGTACGGCGCGGTAGCGGCGTAACTGTCGGTCGGCGTGGTCGGCGAGAACTGTCCACCGGTCATTCCATAGATCTGGTTATTGATCAGAATACAGGTGATATCCATATTACGCCTGCACGAGTGGATAAAGTGATTGCCGCCGATTGCCAGCGCGTCACCGTCGCCGGTAATGACAATCACATGCATCTTGGGATTCGACAGCTTGACGCCGGTGGCAAAAGCCAGCGCGCGACCATGAGTCGTGTGCAGAGTATTGAAATCGAGGTAAACCGGCATACGCGACGAACAACCGATACCGGAAACCAGCGTAACATTGTCACGATCCAATTCCAGCCTATCAATTGCACGAACCAGCGAGCCCATAACGATCCCGATACCGCAGCCGGCGCACCAGACGTTCGGGAATTTCTTTTTAGCCCGCAGGTATTTGTGAGTAACATCTGACCGTTGCGCCATCTTACCTCACCTCCTTGATCTTGTTAAGAATCTGCGCGGGAGTGATCAGCTCGGAGTCGAAACGGTTGAGACTGATTACTTGGACGTGCTTGGGAACCAACCGTTGGACTTCATAAACCAACTGTCCCTGATTCAATTCGGCGACAATGACCGCTTCGAGATTCTTGGACGAGAATATCTCTCTGTACTTCTTGTCATGCGACGGCCAGATAGTGATCGGTCGGATTTGACCGACTTTCATTCTTCTGGCGCGCGCCATCTGCACGGCCTGCCTGGCAGCCCGGGCAACGATGCCATAAGCGTACACCGCTACGTGGGCATCTTCCATGCCGTCGGTCTCGATCTGACAGATGTCATCCAGATAGCGCATGATCTTGTTGCGCAACTTCGTCAGCTTGGCCAAGATTTCAACCGACTTGTTTGTGGGGAAACCCTCTTCGTCGTGAGTTAATCCGGTGACGTGGAATCGATATCCATCGCCAAAAGAGGCCATCGGCGATTTGAAGTTCGGTGTGATCTCGAAATGCTTGTACCAACTGGCGGGAACATCGGGCTTCTGCCGATTGATAACTTCGATTTCCCCCTCTTCGGGGATCGTAACCTTTTCGCGCATGTGTCCCAGCACTTCGTCCGTTAGCAAGGTCACAGGTGTGCGGTACACTTCTGCGAGGTTCATCGCCCGCACCGTGAGATCGAGTGTCTCGCGGACAGACTGCGGTGCAAGAGCAATGGCAATGTAGTCGCCGTGTGTACCCCAGCGCGCCTGCATAGTGTCGGATTGCGAAACCTTCGTTGGTAGTCCGGTGGACGGACCGCCGCGTTGGACATTGACAATGACCGTCGGCACTTCCGCCATATAGGCATAACCGATGCCTTCGACCATTAGCGAGAAGCCGGGGCCTGAAGTCGCCGTCATTGATTTGGAGCCTGCTAATGAGGCGCCGATGATTGAGGCCATCGAAGCGATCTCATCCTCCATCTGGATGAATTTCCCCCCCACTTTTGGCAACCGTCGCGCTAGTTGCTCGGCGATCTCAGTGGAAGGAGTGATCGGGTAGCCACCAAAAAAGCGCAAACCAGCGATCATGGCCCCCTCAACCACAGCCTCATTACCCTGCATTAGTTTTATATTTTCAGCCATTAAGCAGCACTCCTACTTCTCATTAGAGACGATGGCCATGTCCGGACAATGAAGCCAGCAGATGGCGCACTGGGTACACTTGTCGGGATAGGAAATAACCGGTTTGCCGTCTCGGTCAGAGGTGAACACTTGATTGGGACAAAAGCTGATGCAAATGCCACACGCCTTGCACCAGTGGAAGTAAATCGTCAACGGTCCGGCACCGCTGCTGGAAGTTGATTCCGTTGCCTGTCGCTCGTTTTCGCCCGGTGTATCCGGCATCTAAATAATCTCCTTGGTCTTCACGGCGCTACGCGCTTCGAAGTTAGCACGAAGTCGCCGCTGACCGGAAAAATCTATCAACAGTGAGTTATCTCTTCTTCGATCTTACCTTTGGCTTGCTCTTCTTGACCTTCGCTGGCTTGGTAGCTTTGGCTTTCTTCACCGGAGCCGCCTTCTTAACTACCTTTTTCACGCTCGATTTGGCCTTCACGCTCTTCTTGGCCGCAGGTCTTGGTTTGGTAATCGTCTTCTTAACCGCCTTTTTCGCCGCTTTCTTCTTGTACAAAGCCGCCAGCTTCTTTTCTACCAGATCAGCGACCTCCGCTGGGGTCTTTGCGACCGGAACTCCGACCGCTTCGAACGCCTTGATCTTCTCCGGAGCGGTACCAGTACCGCCGGAAATGATCGCACCGGCGTGCCCCATCCGTTTGTCGGCGGGAGCCGTCAGTCCGGCGATAAAACCGACTACCGGCTTGGTCACATATTTCTTGATGAACGCCGCCGCGTCCTCCTCATCACTACCGCCAATCTCGCCAATTAAAGCAATCGCTTCGGTCTGCGGGTCATCCTGGAATTCCTTCAGACAATCAATGAAGTTCGTACCGATAATCGGATCGCCGCCGATGCCGATGCAAGTTGACTGACCAATCTTCCTGGCAGTCAAATTGTAAACGATCTCATACGTCAACGTCCCAGAACGGGATACAACGCCGACCGATCCCTTCTTGTGGATTTGTCCCGGCATAATACCCACCTTGGTGACACCCGGCGTGATCACGCCCGGGGAATTAGGGCCGATCAACCGCACTCCCTTGATTTTCAGGTAGTTGTATACCTTAAGCATGTCGTTGGCCGGAACGCCTTCGCTAATGCAAACAATTACTTGGATACCGGCGTCCGCAGCTTCATAGATCGCATCCACTGCAGCCGAGGCCGGAACGTAGATGACCGACGTGTTTGCCTTGGTCTTTTCTACTGCTTCGGCAACGGTATTGAAGATCGGAATGCCCTCCAAACCGGTGCCACCTTTGCCGGGAGTCACCCCCGCGACCACGGCGGTGCCATATTCTTTCATCTGCCGCGCATGGAATGATCCATCGCGACCGGTGATTCCCTGAACCACCACTCTCGTTTTCTTATCTACAAATATTCCCATGTGCTTTTCCTTTCCTCGCTTACGCCACACCGGCCAATGCAATTGCCTTGGTGACCACTTCGACCATCGTTTCCGCACCCTGAATCTGCGCCTGCGCCAAGATTGCGCGCCCTTCGGCTTCGTTGGTTCCGGTCAAGCGTACGACAATCGGTACCGACGGCCTGAACTCGGAGACCGCCTTGACAATGCCATTCGCGACATCGTCGCAGCGCGTGATACCGCCAAAGATGTTGAAGAGAATCGCTTTGACATTAGGATCGCGCAGGATGATCCGCATCGCCGTGACTACTTTCTCTGGATTCGAAGACCCGCCGATATCAAGGAAGTTCGCCGGTTCGCCGCCATAGTGTTTGACCAGATCCATCGTCGCCATCGCCAGTCCGGCACCATTGACTACGCAACCGATATTGCCGGAAAGACCAACAAATGACAATCCCGCTTCGCGAGCTTCGTTTTCGGACTCTTCCTGCGGAGCCACATCGCGTAGTTTCTCATAATCGGGATGACGATAAAGACCGTTGTCATCCAAATTGATCTTGGCATCGAGTGCCACAACATCACCGGACGGCGTCGTCACCAACGGGTTAATCTCAACCAGCGAAGCGTCCGCTTCCATAAAACAGCGATACAGCTTCAAAATGATCCCGGCCGCCTGCTTGGCGGTCTCGGGATCGGAATAGACCCTGTAAGCCAGCTGCCGTGCCTGGTACAATTTCATCCCCAGAATCGGATCAACGTGCAGCTTGTAAATCTTCTCGGGTGTCTTGGCGGCAACCTCCTCGATGTCAATACCCCCTTCCGCTGAAACCATGATCACCGGCTTCTTGGCGCTGCGGTCGACGATGATGCCAACATAGGCCTCATGACTGATATCTGTGGCTTCCGTTACCAGCACCTTGCGAACTATCAGTCCTTTGATGTTCATGCCGATGATGTTTTCGGCATTGCTGTACGCTTCATCCGGTGTTGCACAGTACTTGATTCCACCCGCTTTGCCACGCCCGCCAATATGTACCTGTGCTTTGACCATGACCGGTTTCCCGATTTCGGCGGCGAGGTTGCGCGCCTCGTCTGCCGAGAACG
>CAIYYT010000204.1 GCA_903930455.1 uncultured bacterium
CGGCGCATCACTGCTAGACTATCCAACGAGCCCCCATTCTTCGTTTAACTGGTGGGTTTCTTGGGGCGACAATCCCGCCCTTGATTGGGGACCCCGACGACAGGAAAACAACCGCAATTTCGGCACTGGTGGACTTGGAACACCCGCTGGCGACCGAAACAAGTACTACATCATGTCAACTCCTGAGAATGACTATGATCAGCTTTGGTCAGCAGTAAACCAATCCGCTCAAGGTTGGCTTCCTCCGAACGCGGCACTCGCTGGCAATCTGGCGGACGGTTACGATACCCGTTTTCTACTCTCCTTCGGAGCCATCGATCTTGCTCCCGGTGACAGCACCGAATTTGCCTTTGTGGTGGCGATGGGTGACAACTTCCACCGCAATCCAACCGACTTCCAAAAGCTCTTCGACCCGCACAATCCGCAGGCGTTTTACGACAGTCTCGACTTTTCGGACTTGACAACGAATATTCTTGCCGCACGGCAACTGTACCGGCAGCTGTTTGTAGTGATTCCGGGGGATGCTGACCGTTCCGGCCAAGTGGATGTAGCTGATGCGATCTATCTCATCAACTACATTTTTATAGGCGGTCCGACTCCGAACCCACTCAATGTCGGAGACACCAACGGCGATTGTCGCCTGAATATTGCGGATGTCGTTTATCTGGTCTCCTATATATTCCGGAGCGGAGCGTCACCTGTTGCAGGGTGCACAGATTAGCTGACAAGTCCATGCTGGATCTTCGCTGCCAGCACCGTGTTCGTCAGTAGCATGGCGATGGTCATCGGACCGACGCCTCCGGGCACGGGTGTGATTTTGGAGGCTTTGGCGGAACAGGATTCGAAATGGCAGTCGCCCACAATGCGATAGCCTTTCTCCACCGACGGGTCGTCAATGCGTGAAATGCCGACATCAATTACGACGGCGCCATCTTTGATATGCTCGCCTCGCAGGAATTCCGGTTGCCCCATCGCCGTGATCACGACATCGGCGCGGCGAGTGTGATCGTAGATGTCGCGCGTGGCGGAATGGCAAATCGTGACCGTTGCGTTGGTCTCCGGCCATTTCTGCATCAGCATTGCCGCCAGCGGTTTCCCAACGAGATTGGATCTGCCGACGATCACAACTTCCTTTCCCTTCATCTCAACATGGTAGCGCTTCAGCAATTCGATCACGCCAAACGGGGTGCATGATCGATACCGCGCTTTACCGATCAGCATCCGACCGACATTGTCGGGATGCAATCCATCAACATCCTTAATCGGATTAATGCGCACGCAGGCGGCAAATTCATCCAGATGCGACGGAATCGGCGACTGCAGCAAAATACCGGAAATCTTCGGATTACTATTGAGTGAATCAATGACAGAGTAAAGCTCATCCTGCGTGATGCCGGCGTCCTTGCGAATAACTTCGGAATATACTCCCACCTTCTGACAATTCTTCGCTTTGGAGTTGACGTAGATTTCCGAAGGGGGATCATCACCCACCAGGATTGCTGCCAGACCCGGCACGATCCCTTTTGCAACCAGCTCTTGAACTTGCGCTATCAACTCCCGGCGAATCTGCTTCGCCGTTTCATTGCCGTCGATCAGTTCCGCTGTCATGCTGTGTCGTCCCCGCTGTCAAAGGGAGTACTATTGTCAGGCACCTTCAACGTGTAGCGCTCGATACTGATCGCCTTGCCGGTCTGATCATCAACTTCCACGATTACTCCCTGCATCCTGATGTCACCGGTAGCAACCGAAAACTTGTACGGCATTCCGGTTAGAAAACGCTTGATCGCGGCGTCATGTTTCATGCCGATAATCGAATCAAACGGCCCAGTCATACCAACGTCGGTGATGTAAGCCGTCCCCTTCGGCAAGATGCATTCATCGGCTGTTTGGATATGAGTATGGGTGCCGACCACTGCCGACACTCTGCCGTCAAGATAGTATCCCAGCGCTTGCTTTTCGGATGTTGTCTCGGCGTGAATGTCGACAAAAACGATATTGGCGCCGTGGCCGAGTAGCGACAACTCACCGTCGGTGGTCTTGAAGGGACAGTCTATCGGTTTCATATAGACTCGTCCCTGCAAATTGATTGTCGCAATCAGGCGTCCATCGGGGAGCTTGTCGACATACATACCACCCCCCGGCGTGCCGGATGGGAAATTCGCCGGCCTTAGGATGCGCGGATTGTTGTCGAGGTAATCGCGAATTTCCTCGCGGTCCCAGACATGATTGCCGGTGGTCTCGAGATCGACGCCATAACTGAAAATCTTCTTGGCCATCTCTCTGGTAACGCCAAATCCCCCGGCGGCGTTTTCGACGTTACAGATCGTGTAATCGATGTTGCGCTCTTTCTTGAAATCGCGCAACAACTGAGAGACAATCCATCTTCCCGGCTTGCCAACCAGATCGCCGATAAAAAGGATCCTCAAATGGCCGCCTTACTTGGCATATTCCACCGTCCGCGTTTCACGAATAACGGTGACTTTGATCTGACCCGGGTATTCCATCTCAGTCTCGATCTTGCGGGCAATATCACTCGCCAGAATGGTCGATCCGACATCATCGATTTCATTATTCTCAACGATAACGCGAATCTCACGACCGGCCTGAATGGCATACGCCTTGGCCACGCCCTTGAACGAATCGGCGAGTTCCTCGAGTTTTTCGAGGCGTTTGATGTAGCCTTCAAGTGGTTCGCGCCGCGCGCCGGGGCGGGAACCACTGATCGCATCAGCAGCCTGCACCAGCACGGCGTATGGAGAAATCATCGGGATATCACCATGATGTGAACCGACGGCATTGATGATGTACTCGTGCTCGTTATATTTCTTGAGGAAGTTCATACCAATCTCGGTATGCGTTCCTTCGGTCTCGCGGTCAATCGCCTTGCCAATGTCGTGCAGGAAACCGGAACGTTTGGCGACAACCGAATCCAGCCCCAGTTCGGCGGCCATCAGACCGCAAAGCATGGCAACTTCC
>CAIYYT010000205.1 GCA_903930455.1 uncultured bacterium
CTCCAGTTCCGGCAACAGCCTGATCTACAGCACCTACCTCGGCGGGGGAGTCGAGGATTATGGATACGGCATTGCGATCGATGGCAGCGGCAATGCCTATGTGACGGGCCGGACTTGGTCCTCCGACTTCCCGACTTTGAATCCCTATCAGACGGATCAAGGCGGCTATCCTGGCGATGATGCTTTTGTGACGAAGCTCTCCAGTTCCGGCAACAGCCTGATCTACAGCACATATCTCGGTGGGACAAGCTACGATTATGGGCAGGCCATCGCGGTTGATGACAACGGTTATGCCTATGTGACGGGCTTGACTGGTTCTACCAACTTCCCAACTTTGAATCCCTATCAGACGGATCCGGATCAAAGCCAGACGTATCCGAATGAAAGCGGCTTGGATGTTTTTGTGACCAAGCTCTCCAGTTCTGGCGCCAGCCTGATTTACAGCACCTACCTCGGCGGGGGAGGTGGCGAGTTTGGATCCGGCATCGCGATCAACGACAGCGGCAATGCCTATGTGACGGGAAGGACTGATTCTTACAACTTCCCGACTTTGAATCCCTATCAGAACGCTGGGAGTGTTTTTGTGACCAAGTTGGATGATGGCTCTATTGTGACGATGTTAGACCCGCCTATGCTAAACGAGCTCTCACCTCTTCCTTCACTGACCGGATCCTTTTTGTTAAGCTGGTCACAGGTGCCCGCGTGCGATGGATATGAATTGGAATGGTCATCAGGCTCATACATAGCGACCTCCAACAGCGACACCTCTTATACCGTAGGTTGCCTTTCTCAAGGTACCGGGTTGTGGTTCCGAGTGCGCGCCACCAAGAGCGGTCAGAGTCCAAGCGATTGGTCGAATGTCGTCGTGTCTGGCGCGGTTGACTATACCCAAGGGATGCCCTTCTCAACCAATCCGAACGGCTGGCAGTTTGTTAACGCTTCTGAAAATATCTGGCCAGCAGACTGGTGGAGTAGATTCGATTACTTTGGTTCTGGGTCTTCGTATTCTGCGGCGGCTCAGAGCTGGTTTGCAGCAAAGGGAGTAACGGAGGACTATTTCCCTGATTGGCCCCTTTATGCGCAGACCATCTCCGGCAGCGGCTATTACAACAACACCGCATTTCAGCCAAAGATGGTGGCGCTCGAAAGGTGGCTTGCCTTTGTCAAAAATCGCGGCTACTATTGGGATGGCTCCGGTACCGGTTTCGCTGTAACGAGTCTGTTTTTCTTCGACAATGTTTTTGCTCTCAGCGACGCTTATCCAGGTTATTCCGTTCTTTTCAGCGTGCCCGCCTATGGAGGTAATCCGGCCGATCCTAATTTCCTTGAGATCAACAAATACTGGTTGAATCATCTGAAGCCCGGCTACATGAGCTACTTCATCCAGCAGAACACCGTGACCAGACCATCTCAGACAGTGCAACTAATAGCGGCGATGTTCGCCGATACCTCGCGTTCTGCGGATCGATATCTAATCCTGGACGACGACCTGGGCAGCGACTATAGTCACGCAGTGATTCCCATTCATCTTGTTTATGATGGCTGCGGACCCAACACTGCACGCATCTACATCTATGACAATTCCGCCAATCCCCCGACGCAAACCCCGTCTGTGACCGTGGACTTTAACAACGACACGTGGAGTTACACTACACCGGGCAGCCAGAACGTCGGTGGGAGTTTTGGTCTTTATCTTAGCGAGCCAATCGGAGTATATAAGGACTTCGCCGCCTACAAGAGGGTGCCGAACGACAATACGACTTATCCGGTGGAGGTTTTTGCGCCACACCGGAGTAATGTTATGATGCAGCTTGAGAACGGCGTGAGTCTTGGCTACGTGAATGGTGAACTGATTCTGCCGACGGACTTGAGCGTCGCTGTACCGATCGTGCCAATCAGCGAACACCAGTCGTGGCCGATTGCCTATGATCTTGGTGACTTGCCTTTCACTACGGCCATTACCAACACCCGCGACACCGCGTATTCGCTATCAGTTTTTCGCGATTCCACAATGCTGGTTGTAACTCGCGGACTCCTTCCGAGTGGTGCGACCGATGATGTCAGTGTCGGTCCCGTTGATCGCCTGTTGACGGTGGCCAATGGCAGCGCCATCGGCGGCAACTACGGGCTGGAAGCCATTTTTGGCGCCGGCGCCGTCGAACTTGGATTCACAATCCGCAATCTGAGCATTGGCCCCGCAGATTCTTGCCGCCTGCAGATTGTCAATTCCGAGGCGATACGCATGGTGAACTACGGCGACAGCACTTCCTACGACTTGACTATTGACGCTACCAACGCAGATAACGGTTCGACATTCAGCCACTTTGCAATTCCGTTCAGGGCTGGTTCGGCACACGGTATATACGCTACTGTCCAGGATGATTCAATCGTCTCAGTCACCATTTATGTTGACGCCGACAATAATGGGATAGTGGATGACACACTTACAATTGACAATCAAGCAGGTTATAAATGCGGTGACGCCGACGGCGAAGGAACGATCAACATTGCCGACGCTGTGTACTTGATCAGCTATATCTTCTCCCACGGACCGGCTCCAGCGCCATTGGAAGCAG
The DNA here is from genome assembly GCA_903930455.1 of uncultured bacterium. GTDB lineage: Bacteria > Zixibacteria > MSB-5A5 > CAIYYT01 > CAIYYT01 > CAIYYT01. Next base: position 2,577 of record CAIYYT010000205.1, read on the forward strand.
GTGATGCAGACTGCGACGGCGCAATCACTATTGCGGATGTCGTGTATCTGATCAGCTACATCTTCTCCCACGGACCGGAGCCGTGTGAGGGATGTAAATAAGCGACACTGAGTTAACCGATGACCGGGAGCCAAGAGGGCGGCTTCCGGTATTGTTTAGTACAGCTTTTCTCCTTGGCATTACTCTTTCGAGAGTGCGTCCTGAGGACTTGATTGGTTCTGTTCCCGCCGGTCATACCGGCAGTGCTATCTTGCCGGTGCCGGTGACGCCCGTTCACGCCGGCGCGGCTCATGATCCGGCCTGACTGCTTCCGCTCCTATCCGCAAACGCCTGAAACTACTTCCTCGACTCATCCGCAATAGCTTAGAATGAGGAAGACACTGTCGCCAAGGGAAGCCGCGTTTCTATCGACGCTCGCCGAATACCGAGTTCTTAGCGTCAATCAATTGTCGCAGCTCCTGTCCACCAGCCAGCAGATGACACGGCGCAAAGCCGGTGAACTTTCGATGGCAGGACTGATTGAAGTTATGCGTCAACCATTGACTGGTTCAGCAGGAAGGCCAGAGAACGTCGCCTATCTTCGAGCAGATGGCGTGCAGACTCTGAAAGAGCAGGGAGCGCTCGACCCTTCGATGCCGACCGACCTATTCACCAAGATCGACTTTCGTACTCTGGGGCATCAGCTTCTGACGAACTGGTTCAGAATCAACTTGAGCATTCTTAGCCGTTTTCAGTCCGTCCTAACCGTCAGCTCTCTATCACCAGCGAGAGACGGCGCTTGGTATGTGACAGCCAATTCCGGTTCCGATTCAGTGGCCAATGTGATTCCGGACGGAATATTCGCGATCAGCGAGGCAAACCATGGCAAGTCGTTGTTGTTTTTTCTGGAAGTTGATATGGGCACAGAGACACTGTCGAGCAGCAATCCCCAAACAAAGGACATCCGCAAAAAGATCATCTCCTACCAGCACATGTTCACGGACAACCGCTATAAGGAACTTGAGGGGCCCCTTGGGGGAACTTTCAACGGGTTCAGGATCTTGTTTTTGGCGCCGTCAAGGAAACGACTTGACCAGCTTTGCCATCTCGTGGCGGCAATACCGAACACAGGGTTCATCTGGCTAACCGATTCAGATTCCCTTTTTCAAAGGGGCGCATCAGCAACAATCTGGGCGAAGGCTGGCGACTCCCAGGCAAAGCGCCACTCAATCCTCGGCCCCTCACTAGCATTTGACTGCCCTCTGGACCCCTCAGAATCGCCATCTTGACGTAACAAAATCGCCTGAAAACGGTGCCGAAATTGCTTCACTCCTCCGGAATAATGATACGATTATGATGCTGTGAATCTTGTGGCAGGTAACGACTTGTCAAGTGTATCAGAAATCGAATAAAAGAAAAAAGAGAAAAGGGAAAAGAGGGAAGAAGAAGAAAAAGGAAAGAGAACAAGGGGAAAGAGAAAAGGGGGAAAAAGGGAAAAAGAAGAGATTGGATGGAGAGATAGCAATTGCGCGCGCGGGACAGAATGGGTTGACGATCGATGGGAGTTGGAGCTCGGGATCTGGAGGAAACATGGACAGCACCTATTTGCAGGACTTAAATGCACGGTATCCTGAAGGCAGTATGTTCAACGTTTGGCAGTGCTTGCTGCTGGGCCGGGGGCTAAAGCTTTAGCTAATAGTTCGCTCATCGCGAACTATTTAGTAAAGCTTTCCCCCTTCGGGGTCGCCTCCCGTCCTGGCAGCAAGCCGGTTTCCGTGTGATTGGTGAACCCCGTTTTTTTTGAAAAATTGAAAAAAAACGGAGTTCACGTGAGAGCTCCTGGAGGCTTAAGATGGAAGGATACAAACAGAAGGTAAGATTTGGTATGTATGAGATTGATTA
>CAIYYT010000206.1 GCA_903930455.1 uncultured bacterium
CCCGATATGAGGCCTCATCATCGGGCGGTTGGAGTAAAAGCAGTTGTAAGTGATCCGGATATCGGAGCTGTCGGGAATGTTGAAGTCGAAAATGACACGCGGGTTACGGCCGGCAAAGATGTTGTTGTAGATGTAGGCGTGGTCTAACGCTCGACAATTGATGGTAAGAATGTCCGTGTACGTGACGATCCACGGGGTGTCCATATAGAAGGTGTTGAACGCGACCTCCATGGCCACTCCGCCATAGACTGCCTCACTCATATAAGACTTGCCGTAGAAGAGGTTGTACTTCATCTCACCATTAAACGCGCTGATGCCTATAAATCCTCCCCCGACAACAATGTTGGAGTCGAAGACTTCGTGACCGGTGCGGTTGCCGCCAAAATCGCAGGCAGTACGTACCTTATCCGGAGCATAGAAGGTGCAGTTGGTTATTGTGCAGTTCCCGCTATCAGGTACCCAGATTGCCCCGGGATCACCCCAGCCCCCAAACCAGCAATGAGAAACTTCGACACTCCGAGTCCAACTCGAGTATATCGCGGCGCTCTTGAAATTCGTGAATCTACAACCCTTGATCCACCAGTCTCCAGGCGGCTCGTCTATATACTTGCTCAGAGCCCGGAAGCAATTGTTGCCTCTGAAATAGATATCTTCCACATAAGTCGAATCACCCGGTTGGAACATGTCGTAGAACGTTGTATCGCCGAGAATTGTTGTCGAATCCATCCCCTTGCCACGCAGAGTGATCTTGGACGGCAAAACAATTGTCTGAGTGAGTTGAAACGTGCCGGTATCGACAAACATCGTGTCCCCCGGCAGTGTCGCCAGATTTGCGGCTTCAATTGTATTAGCCGCTGTCTCCCAGCTTGTGTAAGGAAACGTGTTACTGCCGGAATGCGAGACGTAGCGGGTTTCGGCGTGCGCGCACACAAATGCGCAGAGCGCGATTGTCAGCAGAGTTCCGAATATGCGAGTCTTGAGCTTCAAACGATGCCTCCCGGCTACACCATCAAGGACGTGCCACAAGCAAGATCGTTTATTCCGGTTTTGTGTCAAGGACTTATTTCAGAGCGACCATCTTGCCACTCTTGACAAATTCGATTCCTGACACCTCCAATCGATAGAAGTAGACGCCTGATGCCACCGGTTGGCCCTGCTGATCCGTCCCATCCCAGTAAGCGATGTGCCGCCCCGGTTGTTGGTTATCGTCAACTAATGATTTCACTTTTTCGCCAAGGATATTGTAAACGGTCAAGCGTACCGGCGCGGGTTGTGCGCCAATGTTGGGAAGCGAGTAGACAATGGCAGTTGTCGCGTTGAACGGATTGGGATAGTTGGGTTCCAGCGATGCGCTGCCGGAAGAATCGTAGGGGCGACCCTCGTGGTCGCCCGAATTCTGGGCAGGCACAAGGCCTGCCCCTACAGCTGCTGTCGACGCAGATGACACCAATCCGGAACTGTCGACAGCAACGAGCGTGTAATAGGAAACAGACGTATCGATCGGATACCAGTCAACATAATAAACCCGCCGCAGATCCTTCACGATGTACATCGGTATGTACTGCTCGGGATCGAGTTGTTTGCCGTCACCCCCGAAAACAAGCGGCCGTTTATGATTGTCAGATACAATTGGTCTGGCGAGACGATCAAGGTAGATCAAGACATGTTCCGAGTCCAAGGGCGCATCCGGTTCAGTCGCGCGAAAGAGAACGTAATGCAGGAAATCCGATTCGCTATTGCGTTCCCATCCCAGAATGACGCGATTGCTATCGCGCACGGCAGCCATGTTTGCGGGGGATTTCGGAGGCAAGTCTTGATAGAGGTAAACCGAACCCCCCGGTCCGCCGAACGCGCCGATATCTGAGCGGGTGCCGTCGAGGTCAAGTATCCAAGGAGCACCGGCGTCAATGCACGGAGAACCCTTCTGCAAGCGCAGATCGCCGTTGTCGGGATCGACAAACATGGGATCAGCGTAAACGTTGCCGTAAACAGAGTCGATAGTCCCTGTACCGTCAATCTGCCCGATATGCGGTCTGGTCATCGGATAGTTGGAATAGAAGCAGTTGTAGATGATCCGGATATCGGCGGTGTCGGGAATGCTGTAATAGAAAATGATGCGCGGATTCCTACCGGCGAAGATGTTATTGTAGATGTAGGCGTGATCGAGCGCCCTTGAACCAATGCTGAGTATGTCCGTATATGTAACAGTCCACGGTGCGTCGATATAGAAGCTGTTGAAGGCGACATCGAAAGCCACTCCCCCCCCGACAATCTCGGTCAAGAAGGACTTGCGATAGAAAAGTTGTACTTCATCTCAAAGCCCCCCCCCGGCGCCGCTAATGGCAGTCCAGCCGGCCCCAACCACGAGATTGCTGTCGAAGACCTCGTGTCCCGTGCCGTTGAAGCCGAAGTCGCATATCGGGTCATATATACCCGGAGCGTAGAAAGTGCAGTTTGTCACCCGGCAGTCACCGCCGTCCGTGACGGAGATCGCTCCACCCCATTCACCCCATTTCTGGAACCAGCAGTCTCTTACCTCGACATTTTCTGTGAGGTCAGCCATTATCGACTCGCTACTGAAATTGAAGAAAGAACAGCGTTCAATCCACCACGTGAACGTCCCTCCGCCGTAGTACTTCGTCAACGCTCGAAAACATCCGTTACCCTGGAAGCGGATGTCTTGAACATGGGTCGAGTCCTTTGGTTGGAACATGTCGTAGAATGCTGAGTCTCCCAGAATAGTCGTTGAGTCCATGCCCTTGCCGCGCAAGGTGACCTTGGACGGCAAAACAATCGTTTGAGTGAGTTGAAACGTGCCGGTATCAATGAACATCGTATCCCCCGGCAGGGTCGCCAGATTGGCGGCTTCAATTGTACTGGAGGCTGTCTCCCAGCTTGTATAGGGAAACGCGTTGCTACCCGAGTGTGAGACGTAGCGAGTTGCACCAAGCAAAAACGCAGACGCGACTACCCACAAGATCAGTACTGTCTGAATACGTTTGAGGATCAATTGAGCCTCCCAACTTCACCAACTATGACGTTCTATATCCAAGATCGTTTATTCCTGGTTTCTGTCAAGCGACTATTTGCAGAGATGCGGGATTGTCCCTGCGGATGATCAGATGGAAGTTAGACTACTCGAGGTCTTCGAAGATGCGGATGATATCGTACGGCTGCTCTGCGGACATCATGCGATCATAGAAACCGTCGGCTGAGAAAATCTGCGCCAGCGATTTGAAAACTCGCAAGTAAAGCGTATCATCATAAGGAGGTGCGGCCATCGGAACGAAAATATGCGAGAGCATGCCGTCGAGCGATTCGAAATCGTAGCCGGGTGTGGAACGCAGCACGCCAATGATCAGTTCCTTGGCTTGCATCGTGCGGATATGCGGAATCACAATTCCTCTGCCGATTGCCGTGGTCGCCTTTTTCTCGCGGTTAAACATATCGGTCAGCAGCTTGTTCTTGTTGGAGACTCTGCCCGAGACATCAAGAACCTCGGCGCATTCGGCCAAAAGCAGACGCTTGCGCTCCAGCTTTCTCTTGGGAGTCAACGGACCACCGTCATCATCCTCCAGATCAGCGAATGATGTCATCATCTCGAGGCGAATTAAATCCGGCTTTAATAGTCTTGATATCTGCACACTAATCTTCCTTATCGGCCTTTATCGGTAAATAAGTCCCGCTTCCTTACCCGCCGTAGGCGTCTGCCGCAGTAAATCAATGTGGCATAACCGCTTTTGTCAATAGGGTCGTAAGGTAACGAAAACAGGCTTTACTTCAACTGATTTTCATAACTGTTTAATAAATAGACAGTTGCAACTTTGGCAGGCCGTTGCTTTTCGCTTGACATTAGCAACGTATTCCTTATATTGAGCGCGGCTAAATACTGAGATGCTCTCTGGGGTATCTGTCTTTTTCCCAGCAAGAAGCTGCTCGCCTATCATCGGATTGATCGTTGTATATAGAAGAATCTCAATTTGTGCCCCGGCCATGGGGTTACCTTTGATAATAATGTTACCTGGAGGAATTCTCCGATGCGAAAAGGATCTATAACCTGTAAAACTCTGTTGGTGATACTGGCATTAGCGATGTTTGCTGCCTTTGCTCTGCCGGCACTGGGAACGCCACCATATCATAATTTTGTGATATTGCCTGAGCTCACAGTCGCCAGTGGTCAGACCTTCGCCATGTCGGTTAGATTGCACAACGAGGCGCCGCTCAGCAAAGTGACCGTGCCGCTTCTGATCCGTGATGTTGACTTCCTCAACATCGACTCGATCTCGTTTGTCGGCAGTCGTTTCAACGGACTCGGCACTGCCAGTTTCACACTTGACAATGGAGTCCACACGCTGTTGCTCAAGTTCGATGGAGCTCCCTCCGGTTTTCTGCCAGCGGGTGATGGCGGCATTGCCAATATCTACTTGAAAATGGCCCCCACTGCTCCTGTCGGCAATGTCGTGATCGACACGACCGTGCTCGGTCCGGACATTTATTTATTGCAGGACACGAACAGCGTCGCCGTGGAGGATTACTTCGTTTTCGGATTGATTCATGTCACCAGTTCCAAACCGATTATTCATTTGCAGCCGACGGCCTTCAACTTTGTCACTTACGTCGGGGTCAACCCAGAGGCAGACACGCTGTTTATCACCAACCTCGGCAGTGATCCACTCAATTGGCAGATCACCCACAAACCGAGTTGGTTGACGCTGTCGTCATCGTCAGGCACTGCGCCCAGCACGCTTGTTCTTGCGCCCGATGTTGCGTCTTACCCGGTCGGTGTACTGGTAGACTCGATTGCCGTGAATGATGACAACGCGCTGGTGAAGACCGAGTGGGTGTACGTAAGTGTCACAATCCTCGAGAACCCCGTTGTGACACGCTGCCTGGCAATGCACAAGGGTTGGAACCTGATAAGCTGGGATGTTGACACGCCGGATGACGACATCGAGACGATAATCAAAGACATCAAGGGTTGCATCGACGTCGTTCTCGGTTTCGAGCAGGGCGGCGCGACCTATGATCCATATCTATCGCAGTTCTCAACTCTGACTACTCTTGACCATCTGCACGGTTACTGGTTCCGCATGAACTGCGATACGACGCTCTGCGTCGCTGGAACCAAGGTGGCGCCCGATACGCCGATTGATCTCGAGCAGAACTGGAATCTGGTCAGCTATTTGCCCGAAGACGCCGACTCGACTCCGCATGCGCTTCTAAGCGTGCTGGACGGGATCATTGTCGCGCTCGGATTTGACAATGGCGGTCTGACCTACGATCCGAAGCAGCTGCAATTCGCCACTCTCAAGACAATGAAACCAGGGCTTGGATACTGGCTCAAGACTGACGGCTCGGCCACCCTAATTTACTCCGGACCAATTCCTAAGGCATCCGTCCACGTCGCCTCTCGCGGCACGATGAAAGCGTTCCCACCTGCCTCCGGTGTAATTCCGACGACTGAGTGGATTGACCTGTTTGGTGACGGCATTACGCTGGATGGCACTCTTATACCGACCGGTACCGTGTTGGCAGCCTACGATGAAGATGGCCATCTCTGCGGACAGGCCACAGTGGGAAACGGCGGCAAAATTGGTTTCACACCGGTTTATCGCGATGACAAAGGTACGACCACCGTTGAAGGTCCTGATCTTGGCGGCAGCATCAACCTGACCGTCAAAGGCATTCCGGTGCAGCAGTCGTATACTTTCAGCGGTCTGGGTGATCGTATTCGTCTGACCACTCTGACTTCGCTGTCCAAGCCTTCGGAGAATCTGCCCCGTCAATTTGGTCTGGCGCAGAACTATCCGAATCCGTTCAATCCGGGCACTTCAATTGACTTTAACTTGCCTGTGGCGTCAAGAGCCACGGTTGACGTATACAATGTAGTTGGCGAAAGAGTCACCACGTTGCTTGATCGTTTCCTGCCCGCAGGCAGATACTCGGTCAACTGGGACGGCGCCAATGCCGACGGCAAGCCGGCCTCCTCGGGGATGTACTTCTACCGTTTGAAAGCCGGGGAGTTTACCGACACCAAGAAGATGATGCTCGTAAAATAAATTGCGGAGTAGAGCATGGACATGTATCTTGAATATTATTATGAAAGGGAATAGAGATATGAAAGCGAAGACTTTGCTGATCAGAATGCTGATGATCGCTGTAATTGCGGCTGTGCCCCTGTTGGCGCAGACTCCGACCGACGTCTGGACGAGCTTCATCGGTGACAGCTGCACCATTAACGGATTGCCGATTCCGATTGGCACCGAGATCACCGCGTTTGATACAATTCCAAACGGTGTACTCTGTGGCCGATTCGTGACAACCGTTGTCGGGCAATATGGTGCGCTGGACGTTTATGGGGATGATGCTTATAGCCCGAGTGTTGACGAAGGCTGTGTCCAGGGTAACCACGTCATTTTCAAGATCAACGGTGTCGTTGCGACCAAGCTTGGCCCGGAAGACGATGTCTGGCGGGGCAAGGGACCGTTCAAGAAAATGAATCTCGCTCTCACTGACGCCAACTCATTCTCTGTAGCTGCCACAGCTCCCCCCGAAGGCACCGATACTGCCGGTGTCACCGTGAGCTATGACGTAATTGTCACCAACAACGGCAGTGGTGTCGATCTGATTGCGCTGACCGTGACCAGCAAATCCGGATGGGTAGTAACAGGCAACGATGCTTCCGGTCAGTATTACGCTGCCGGCGCGCACAAAACGCTACCGGTTACGGTTGCCATTCCGGCAGGCACACCGCTCGGTACTCAGGATACACTGACAGTAGTGGCTGCTTCCAGATTTGATCCAACAGCCAAAGCAACGAAAAAAATCGTCACCACCGTTAATACCGTTACTGGTGTTGATGACGGCACCTTCCATGTACCGGGCATGTTCACGTTGAACCAGAACTTCCCGAATCCTTTCAACCCTGAGACGGTGATTTCCCTCTCTCTGGACAAACCGGGTGACGTAACGCTTTCGGTTTACGACATTCTTGGTCGTACAGTGACGACGCTCTATCATGGCTATCTGCCGACTGGCCAACATCAGTTCCGCTGGAATGGCACTGACGGCAACGGTCAAGGCGTCGCCAGTGGTGTCTATTTCTACCGCTTATCGTCTGATCAGATCAGCTTAACGCGCAAAATGGCGCTGATGAAATAAAGCATACCCTCCTATTTTTGTGACAAAGAACCCTCTGCCTTGGCGGAGGGTTTTTTGTTTGCAAACACTCAGACAGGCAAATTGGGCTTCTCCTCCGTGCGCTACTTCCGACTCGATTTTGCCGCCGTTTCACCAACCGAAAATCACTTGCTCCTTGCCGAAAAAAACGTTTAATCGACAGCGACCAAGGCGTATAACTGACATTAGACAATTACACAAAGGAGCTAAACTATGAAGCCAAAACTGACACTCTTTGCTGTTGCCGCGCTACTGCTCTTTGCGATAGCAGCCGCGCATGCCGACATCACGATCAAATCGACCGTGACCAGCAAGGGTCTGGTGGGCCTGACCAATATGGAAGGGACCCAAACGCAAATGATCTCCGGCGACAAAGCCAAGACCGCCTCCAGCATGAAGATGACCAGCAAAGTCATGAAATTCATGGGCGCCGGCAAACCGCAAGAAAGCGCCGAGATCACGCGTCTCGACAAAGATCTCTTCTGGGACGTCAATCTCAAGGATCAGGAATACAAGGAGCGCACCTTTGCCGATGTCCGTGCCGAGATGGAGAAGGCGCTGAAAGACGCGGACAAAGAGAAGGCGAAATATGCCAAAGAACACCCCGAGGACACCGTCAAATTCCGCACTGACGTAAAGGTCGACAAGACCGGCAAGACCCAGAAGATCGCCGGCTACAACACGGAAGAGACGATTATCACGATGATCATGTACGCCAAGAACGCCGAATCGGGTGAACAGGGCGCGATGAAAATGACGATGGATCTTTGGATGGCAAAAAACGTCCCCGGCGCCGCAGACTTCCAGAAGTTTTATGCAGACATGGCTGCCAAACTTGGTTTTACCGGTCACAGCCAACAGAGTATGGAAGGAATGTTGACCGCGTTTGGTGTTGATCCGCGCGAACTCTACAAACATACCAAGGATTTGCAAGGGATGGCTCTGATGTCGACGGTGGCCCTTGCTACTATGGCCGATACTTCGGCTCAGACCGGCAAACAGTCGGAGGCCAAAGAGCAGAAGAAAGAAAAGAACTCCGACCAAGCAGATGAAGGTGGCAAGTCGAGCACCGCGAAAAAACTCGGCGGACTATTTGGTAAGAAGAAAGAATCGAAGGACGACAAAGTGTCCGAATCCAAAGATACCAAGTCCGAAAAACAGTCGGGACCGGCGTATCTAATGCAGTTTACGACTACCGTGACTGAAATATCTGCCGCCAGTGTCGCCGGTTCAGAGTTCGAAGTCCCTGCCGGATTCAAACTGAAGAAGTAGTCTTGTTTTGATGTAGGGCAACCCTCGCGGTTGCCTCTGTGTCTCTTTTTTCCCGCGCCGTCAGGAATCCTTTCCTGACGGCGTTCTTGTTTGCGAACTTTGTATCCCACCCAGAGCCTTGCGTCAGGTGGGTTCTTTATTATATGGCTGCAATGCCAATCTCGAGCAGTATGCTCTCTGAAGTGAACTAGGTTGATACCCTTTGCGGTCTCGACAATTCTACTTCGCCCTGAAACTTTGTACCCCACCCAAAGCCTTGCGTCGGGTGGGTTTTTCTTTCTGTGGCTGCAACGTCAATCACCTTTGACACCCTCTTCTCACCTCCTTTTTGTAGTTTAGTAGGTCGAAACCCCTTGTGGCACAACGCCTGACTTGTCAATCTCTCCTCGGGGTTTCGACATTTTCTTCTTATCCTCCCACCCGTTTTTGTAGCGCCTCACTTTGTACCCCACCCAAAGCCTTGCGTCGGGTGGGTTTTTCTTTGCTGGCTGTACCCTGTGTCTGGTCACCACCCCTGACGTGAATCCGCAACCTCGTTCCGTCGGGTCTTGCGGTCCGCCGTCCA
>CAIYYT010000207.1 GCA_903930455.1 uncultured bacterium
GGCGAGGCCTTCCCGTTCGCGGTATTGCGTGGTGTCGGGTTTTGGGGCAGTCTTTTGTGTTGCTTTGCCTGCGAGGTCGATTTCGGACAACACGCCTCTGCCTGTTTGGAAGTGGCTTTTGGCTTTCATGACGAGCATGACTATGAGTATGGGTATGGTTATGAGTATGGCGGCGTCGATCCAGGCTGCGAATTGGTTGCCCTGCGCCCACTGGTAGATTTCTGGGAACGTGGCTCTGGTGAGGAAATACGTAATGATGAAAGCAGCAAGTCCGGAGATAGTTGTGTTTCCACCGATGTGCTTGATGAAAAGGAATACTGTCAGGGCGACGAGGCTGAGTAGGATGACTGCTGCCAGCGGGGCGAGGTTTCCGAGTTTGAATCCGGTCGTGAAGGAGAAGACCGTCATGGCAATGCTGAGGATGACGGCGATGCCGGTATTGATCATCTTTCCTTCTTTTCCCGGAAACTTCTTTGAAAGAACGAACCGAGAAAGTCCCGTGAAGATGATCAAGTAAATGACGAAGTCGATGAACGTGCTGTATTGCTGGTAGGTTGATGCGATGTTGATGTCTCGGAATGGTTGTAGGATGGTTTCGAGCGGGTTCGCGATGGAAAGTTCACCTCGTGGTTTTTATTGCAGTGCTTCAAGCAGTCGATTGATGCAGTTGTTTTTGGTTTCTTCAGGCATGGTGAGCGTGATGCGTTTGCTCTTTTTCTTTAGGGTTTTGAGCCAGCCGGTGTCGGCATAGATCAATCCCATGTCGCTGAAGTAGATCAAGAAGTTTCTGACCATGCGATCAGTCAGTGGCGCGTACTTGTATTTGTGGCAGTGTTGGGTGTAGTCTTTGTATATGTCATCTGAGGGAATGATCCGCTTCGGGTTGAGCAGGATGGAGAGGAACAATATCTTTTGATGCGTTGGTAAGGCGCCAACTATTCCCGTGTAGGCTTCGCTTTCTCCCCTCTCCTGCGCCTCCTCAAAGATCGACAACGGAATAGTCGGGAGCCGTTTTTCGATGGCAACCAGAGCACAATAATACAACAGCTTGAGTGCCTCTCTGGCGTCTCCCCTCTTTGTCGTCTCCGCTGCTGCGATTTTTTCGAGCAAGCCTTCGCCGATGACTCCCGGCTTGAAGCAGTAGTTGATTCTGTCTTGCATGATTTTGAGCAAGTCTTGGGCATTGTAGGGCGTGAAGATGATCTTGTTTCTGCCAAAGCTGCTCGTGACTCTGGGTTTGATGTAGTTGGAAACGTTTACGTCATTGGAAATAATGATGGTGGTAACCCTGCTGGAAACAAAGTCGTTGATTCTGGACAGCAGGTAGAGGATGTCGTCTCCAGACTGCTTCAACGTGTGGTCGATTTCGTCCAAGACGATCAACAGATTCATCTTCTCCCTGTTCAAGTACTCTTTGAATTCGTCTATGAGCTTGGCGCGGTTCCAGCCGACACGCGGGATTTTTCTGTCGGGATTCAGGATCTTAAGTGTGCTACTGAGTATTGTTGCGTCGGTTTTGTTTTCCTCGCAGTTGATGTAGACCGTCTTGAGATTAACGCCTCTTTTCTCTGCTTCGGTTTCCAGCTTGCAAGTGATGTCGAGGGTCAACGCCGTCTTGCCAGTGCCAGGAAAACCATAGATGAACAAGTTGCTGGCTGCCTGGTTCTGCAGTATCGGACTGAGTTGGATAACGAGATCGTTATGCTGCTTCTCCCGGTGAATGAACTTGCCTGACGGCGGCCTTAATTGGAATAGAGTTTGCTGGTTAGTAAGGAGTCTGTTTTCCGCTGTGTCCTTGAATTCCAAAAGGGAAATGCACATCACCACAAACAGCTGAGTGGTCCTTCTTTATATAGTTTTCCATTTCAGACACGATTTCCATTCCGGCCCCCTTGGCGGAAGGTCCAGAACTCGACTCCAGTGCCAGCGATCACAATCGGATCAGAGCGACCAATTCTGAGACTGATTGGCTGTCAGCTGAATTATTCCCATTAGTGATTTCGCCATTTATTTTCCATATGGAAAGAATAGGCCAAAGACAAATCGCCCCGCCAGTTGAAGAGCCAAAGATCAAAGAAAAGCCACTCCACCAACCAGTTCTTGATAGTTGGGGCCCGCAGACGCGTGCCAGGTGAGATTTTAGGCGAACTCCAACATTCCGGCGGCAGTTCGGAAATTGAAGATGGCGTTCGCAAGTTCGTGGGGTGGATTATATCCGGCAAGTTGGAAGTTCGTGCTTATCCGTCGGAGCGTGTTCACGCGAAGCTGTACATCATAACTTTTCACGAGGGTGACCGCGACACGGGCGCATCATTACGGGTTCGAGCAACTTCATCGAACCGGGCTTACAGGACGATCTGGAGTTCAACGTCGAGTTGAAGAACCGCTCCGACTATGAATTCGCTCTCCAGAAGTTCAACGAGCTTTGGGCTAAGCCCGTGGACGTGACCAAGGATTACGTCACGAACATCGAACTCAAATCGCCCCACGCGCAATTCACGCCACACGAACTCTACTTGAAGTTCCTCTATGAGTATCTCCGATGCGAACTCAACCTACCCGATGAGATCGAGGACATGCATCTGCCGATCGGTATCAAGAAAATAGATACCAAGAAGAGGCCGTGCTCAACGCGCTCAAGGTGATCGACGAATATGGCGGGGCGTTCCTGTCTGACGTGGTCGACTTGGGCAAAACCTACATGTCGGCATTGCTCACCCAGCACCTCAATGAACCCTGCCTCGTCATCACGCCTCCGCACCTGCTCAACGGACGCAATCCCAGTTCATGGCCGAGCGTCTTCCGAGAGTCCGGCGCGCTCCGTTTCTGGCTCGACGGATTCGAAGGACGCAGAGAGCGGCACTCTTTATCACGGTTCAATTCGGCTACGGAAGAATCGTTCTGTATCCTTGTTGGTAAAATAGACATAGCAGCCACGAATGCCTCTCGTGAGGAGCGTTCGGTAGATGTTCTTTGCATGACGTTCAAAATTGTCTGCGTTCTTTCGTAGGGTAGGGTCGCATGTTGCGCCGATATTGGCCTGCAACCGGCTCTCACTTGGATCTGGACACAAATCGTCCCCCACAATTACACCGACATAATCAAACTCGAATCCTTGGGCGGTATAGATGCAGCCAATCTGCTTGAATCCTTCTGGTCTATATGCCCATTCAAACCACTTAACATAACCTGCGGGAGGGATTGTGATGTTGCCGTGCGTTTCCCATGGCATTGCAAAAGTACCGATTCTAACATCCCTTACAAGCTGTCCTTCAGCATCCAAGTTCTTGCTCCAAGGCCAACAGAATCCTGCAACCATTCGCGCCGAGTTTGCTTTCTCGGCCTCCCTATTTGACAGCTCCTTATACATAGTTTCCGGTGACTGGAAGATACGGAAATCAAAGATGTCGTTCTTGCTCAGTTTGCGAACGTCGTCCGTATATCCCAGCACTGATTCCAGCCACAGCAAATAATCATTGGATCCCATACACCGATATTGAGTAAGCAGAGTGACCTCGGACAACTCGCAGTTACTTCGTGCTGCAGATTCTTTGATTAGGTCTGAATGGCCAATTTCTTGAGACCTTACGTTTTGCCTGTCATCTATGAAGAAGACTGATGTTTTTGCGCATCTTATCAACTGGTCAATCTGGGGCATATCTGTCTTATTTTCCGGCTTAGTGTAACGATGATTGCTTGTCTTCTCAATTCTATGGGCCTCATCGATCAAGAGCAGATCAAGTTCGTTCTCTCTCATTGTTGATGGCAGAAAGCGATACAAGTTCGAGAATAGAATCGCTCCATCCGAACCAACCAGCTTTTTAAGTCCCTCGATAAATGGCTTCGATTTGCAGCCGTAGAAGACCTTCTTGCCTCGTTGAGCTGCTTCGGCCAAGACATTCAGAGCAATCAATGATTTCCCTGTTCCGGGACCGCCGTGTACAATGATGACGGATTTTCTATCCTTAAACTTCCCTACCTTTGACCAAATCAGATTCTTTGCAACCAATTGCTCGTTGAGCAGAGAGAACACTACCTCGTTCTTTATCACCTTTGTCACATTTTCAAGCAATTTCTGGGACGGCTTCAGCGGGCTCTGCATAAACCGGTTGAAGATCTCGAATCCATCCCCAGCATGGAGCAAGCCCTTCAACTTCGACGCGAACTCTTGCACATCTTCCTTCGAATAGACGGGAAAATCTTCGATCAGCTTGCTGTATATTGGATTGTGCAAACCTTCGCCGGGCTCTCGCTTGTAATTGTGGCAGTAGGCACAACTGAAGAGAACAAGTTCGGGCTTATTATCAAACTCCGCTATGAAGCTCTTGAGATAGTGGTGGTATCCCTTTACCTGTTGCGATGGATGAGGGACGATTCGTTCCCTTCCCCCGGTATAGGTCTCGACAAAGTTCCCATCATCCGGCAACGCGCTCACAGAAGACCATTGCTTAAGTTCAATCAATACGACATTCTCAGTTTCGCTTCCGCCACACCCAAACAGCAGGCAATCAATGCGGTTCTCTTGGCTGTACGGAATTTCATATTCTAAAGCGATCATGTTGTCATCGAGTTCTGCGATTTCGATTAGGTCCCGCACTCTCGACAACGAGTTTTGCCATGATGAGAATTCACTCAGGCCGACCTTTCGGCCCCACCGATCCGCGAAGTTCGCGCTCATAATATCAGCAATCACATTATTTCTGACATCTTCCACGAATCTTGTAGTCAGGCCCTGATATATTAACATCCGATCGCTCTATGCCTCTAAATGTCGAAAAAACTCTTAGGTGAAGCTAAGATAGTCAAAGTTCGGTGTATTTTGATGACTTGCCATGAGCCTTTTCAACGGGATATCTCAGTTCATTTTTTCTCAATTTATCGGCAGCTATCTCAATTGGATCGACTCCTAGTTCATGAGCGAGCAGGAGTGAGAAGATTAGGACGTCGGCCAGTTCTTCAGCAATCCCACTACGACTAGCTTTGTCCTGAATCGTTGCCTCGACTTCTTCCTGAGATTTCCAAAGGAAACGTTCCTGCAGCTCGGCTGCCTCTATGGCGATAGCTGTCGCCAAATGATTAGGCTTATGATACTGCCGCCAATCTCTGGCATCGCGAAACTCTACGATCTTCGAAATCAATTCATTCAGTTCCATATCCATCCTGTCCGGATTGGTGCAGCTGCAATGCTGCGAGATATGGGTCATGCAAATCCATCCCGCAGTCTTGGTCAGGTGCAATTCGTTGGAATCCAGCATACATAAGACACATTAGATACAGTCCGGTGAATTCTTCATTGGGGATTGATCTAAGAGTGTATTGCTTTTCCGGGGCCGCGTAATCAAGGCCCTTCAAACCAACAAGAGCAACTTCAAAGGCAATCTCGCGAATCTTGTCTTCCGTCAACCTGTCAAAACGCTTCAACACATCTAAGAAATAGAAGATCGCAGCAGAATGTTTCTCTTTGAGTAGGTCAGGATTTGTCGTTCCACTGCGTAAGGGTTTGGTCGTTATTTCATGCTGACCGGGGTCCACTTTCCATTCGTACCAGTCCCTGAGTTTAAGAATGTCCGCCAGTTCATCAACGAGCTGGTATTCTTCACCCGGTCCTAGATTGTCTGCTCGCAATTGCCAGTGTCTGTAAAGCCGTTGAGACATCCCAAACGCATCAGTCTTCCTGTAGTTAGCTGCAAATGTGGTCGCTCCTTGGAACAGGTCATCCAAGAACAGGCCATACATACCGTTCAAGGCAAGGGTAGCGCGCACAATCGTTCGCGGCATCAATTTTTGTACCTTGGGATCGCCGTTGATCTGCCAAGCCTCTTCTGCCATGACTTTGGTTGAGAGATACTGCACCGGACGGAGAATGGGAAAGGCTGTGCGAATGTAACGCTCAATCAGCATGTCAACTGGACAATTGAACAAGAACCCACAGAGCCCGTTAACCATTAGCAGTGAGGTTTGGATAATCGCCTGTTCGGAGTAACCCATTTTTTCCCATCTTGTAATGTCTTTTTCGACGGAACGAATAGCAATTTCGCGGGTCCTTGCGGTGGTAGTAAAGAACAGGTTCCTCCCGATCTTCCTTGCCTCCGATTCTAGTTTCAAATGGGTCAGTTCGTGCGCCTCTAAATGAGACAGCAAGACGCTGGAGTAACCTCTTCTCGTGTCAATAAGGTGATATTCCCTTCCGTGCGTCCAAGCCATTTGGATGCGAGCTCCCGCCTTGTCCTCGAAATCTGTCTCTTGAATGCGAACTGGGTACCCGGACAACTGTTCGAGCTCTGCTCTATACTCCTGTATGCATTTGGCAGCGTCGGATTCGTTCCGTCTTGCCAAGCCCTCTTGGATCTGTTCAAACATGTCTCTAGCATTTTCAAATACAACTTTGGACCGTGCATCTTGCATTCTTGCTCTGGCAAAGAGTCTGGCCAGTGACTCAAGAGATTTGTCCACCTGTTTCATTGTCTCAAAAGCAAGGGCTTCCCCGTAGTAGGGGTTCGCATATTCGGGATTCGCAGTGATTGCCCGTTCAAATAGTGTAATCGAATCTTCCGGCTTACCGGCTTTAAGTTCCAAGGCTGCCAGACTGTTCAATGCCCAAGTATCATCCGGTTCTATCTTAAGGGCTTTAGTCAGAAGTTTCCTGCCGGTTTCGACGTCACCCTTTTTCCCGATGTACAGATTGGCTAAAACGACTAAACTCCATGCGTCGTCGGGAGCTACACGCAAGACCTCTATAAGATTATCTATTGCGCTCTCAACATCACCAATTTCGGAATAGGCCATTGCGAGGTCACGTCGCGCTGTCTGCAAGGACGGTTGATGTTGAAGGGCTCGTTTGAAAATTCCTATCGCTTTGTTGTAATCTCCCTCAGCAGCCCGTTTGGCAGCCATTGTGGCCAGTCGTTGAGCTTCGGCTTGTGCGGCACTAGACTCCTCAGGAAACTGCACCACTACTTCATCACCGTCTATTGTAATAATGGTCGGCTGAGGCAGGAATTCGAATTTCTTCATTACGGTCAGGGTAATGACTTCAATGTCGCGCTTGTCAGGAGCGGGGGGCGTTTCACCGCTTAACTCAAAAAGCTCGTCTATCTTGAGGCGTATTGTCTTCACTCAGTTTAATATAGCGACAAAGGCAAGCTGTGTCCATGCCTAGAAACAACTTTCCCAAGGTTTTTGTAATCTCAGTTCGGTAGATACCGTCCTTCATGTTAATGGTTTTGGATCAAAACCAAAGCGGTATTGACTCTTCTACTTGAGGCGCCGTATGGCGCACAATTAATGGGATTTATTCTGCGGTGTATTCAGTAAGGCTAACGAGATGATTCACGACGTTCCCGGCTGTGAGCCAATGGGATTGTGGCTTGACAAGACTATTCATGACATGATCTGGCACGATGGCGATTGTGTAGTTCGCTAGATAGTTTACAACTGTGACCTTGCGATAAGATTGAATGCGGTTGAAACCTTTGAAACGTATCAAGAACTGGGAGTGGAGATCACAAGGTCTGTCGAGAAGTCAAACCGGTATTGATGCCCTGATGGAACCTCTCACACACGATCAAATCGCTGCCGTCAATGGTCTTTATCTCCTGTGTCCCGGTTGGCAGCTTTCGACCGAAGCGTTCGACGAACTCGCGGCCAAACTGACAGAATTTGACACTAATACGCTCAGGAAGGTAATACACCTCATTTCCAATGGTCGGGGCAAATTTGCTGTTGGGGTGTGTCTTCGGCGCTTGGGTTTCGTTTCCAGTTGTGCACGTTTTCCGGTTTCTACTTCTCTTTCTTTCTTTTCTATATAGAAAACTATATATATATAATACCTCTTTCTGTCAACGTTGGGAGTAATGGAAATGGGGTGATATACCCCTCCCCGTTGTTTTACCGCATTCAGCTGCCGGCTTCCGATGAGCTGGCAGGCCTTGTATGAGAAAATGACTGGAGGATGACCTCCTCCAGAAAGATTCTCAGCACTTCTTGTTCGGCTGGGCTTAGCTTTTTGCTTTGGTCATCGACTTTTATGATGAGGCTGTCTTCGCTTTTATTGATCCAGATTTTGGTGTTTTTGTTGTTGAAGCTGTGGAAGAAGCTAGCGGCTTCGGTCTTTGACGCAATAACGCGGATAATCTCGGCTGCTTCGACATCTTTGAGTTTGGCGTTTTCCCAGGTCCAGTCGTTGTTGGTCCCCTTCTTGCCTACAGTGAGGTAGAATTTGTTGGTCTCTTTGTCGTACTGGACTTTCAGGGCACTTTCTTTCCCGAAGAAACACTTTTCCAGCTTGTTTCGATGCTGGCTTTCCTTTGCTACTACTTCTTGTTCGTATGTGTTTTCCATTTTGTTTTTCCTCCTGAAGCTCTCACTGCTTTGAGTGGAGTTTCTTTTCTGACCTGGGCGGGAAAGAAACGAAGCGAGAACTCAACAAACTGCTGAGCGCATGTTTAGAAGAGCATCTGTGGGGGCTGAATGGTGGGGCTCGATCGTCAAATCATCTCTTCATCGTGGCCTTCCTGCCGCAGTTGATCCAGCTCTGATTTGAGAAGTGTTCGCTCCAGCGGGGCTGTGGAAGCGGCGAGTTTCGATTCAATTAAGTCTACCTCCGCGCGGTTGCTGCGCTGCCTGAGGATGTCTGTCCAAGTGACGTCTGGTCCGTCGAGAAAGCTTTGTCTTGGCAAGCGTCTGTTCATTGTTCTTCGAGAGTGAAACACTCTGAGTTTATAAGCATTTCGGTTTCAATGCCTCAGGATAGCTTCATGCGACTTGCGCAATCGAAACATTTATAAATACTGGCGAGCTCCGGTAATGTATGACGCATTGGAAGACAGACTTGCTTTCGCGGATGGCAGTCGTAGAGAACGTCATCGGATCCTACCGAACAAGCGTGCGAAGTTTCTACTTCGGAGTTCTGCTATCAAAGTTTCGGTGTCCACAATGCCAAGGGCAATTTCAAGTGGTCGGACCGTCATCAGCACAGTGCAATTGCGGTGCTGTCTTTGATCCCACAATCGTTTTTCAGAAGAGCGGTTGCTGTGGCGCACTCCTGGTGAAGAGGCAGTGCCACTATTCCTGCGGCGTTTGTGGGGATGTTGTGCCTTCGATCTTTCTCTTTGATGAGGTCGTTTTTGACAGTGAGTATTTTCGTGAGAAGATGCGGCTATCAAGGGAACAGAGGAGACGTGAGCAGGCCGAGACGCGAGCGATTCTCCGGGCTGAGAGATCGGGTGGTCTTTCGATCTTCGATGAAGTCGATCTAAATGCTCTTCCCGGATTGCTGACGGATCTCGACTGCTTGATCGGTGCGAGAAGCATCGAAGAGCGTCAGCAGGATTGGGAGAGGAACCTCTCTATTGAAGACTATCGCCGGCATATTGCCAA
>CAIYYT010000208.1 GCA_903930455.1 uncultured bacterium
AAGCTAAAAGCACAGGTCACCGTCGCCAACGATTCGGTGGCTCTTCTAACACGCGAAAACAACATCAGCTCGGCGGAATTCGGACTCAGCCTGCTGCTAAACAGAGATGTCACACAACCAATCGTGCCTTCGGACACTCTCGTCAATGTCCCCTTTGACATGTCAGTCGATCAATGTATTCAAACAGCTCTGGAAAATAATCCAGGTTTGAAGAAGAGCAGAGCCGACTACGATGCGGCCAAGACACAGGTCTCCCTAGCCGAAGCTTCCTGGTTTCCGAATGTCTCAGCGCACATGTCCTGGAGTTGGTCAACAAATGACACGAAGAGACTGGATACGTTGGGCGTTTTCCAGCCGCTAACCAATGTTGGCCGTTCCTATTCGTTTGGAGTCTCGGCCAGTTACAGCCTTTTCAACGGTTTCCAGAAGAAGACAACTTACTCCCAAGCGCGGCTGAGTGAAACCAACCAGCGGGAGTCATACGGTGCGGTTCGGAACCAACTGATTTCGGATGTTAGACAAGCATATCTCGACATTCAGACGGCACGACTACAGCATCAGGCTGCACAGTTGGCTGAACAGTCGGCGCAGGAAGACATGAAGTTGGAGTCGGAACGATACCGTCTGGGCGCCTCCTCCATTCTGGACTTGCTGAACGCCCAATATTCTCTAACCAATGCGCAGTATACACGAATTCAGTCCTTGTACCAACTCAACCTTGCCGTCGCTGCGATGGCCAAGGCGATGGGGCGGATGTAATCCTCGTGGTGAGACGAGAGCGGAAAAACGAAGTAACATTTTGACCAGATAGCAAGAAGAGAGATGAGCAAGAAAAAGAAACTATGGCTGATAATCGGAGGGGCGGCTGTCATCATCCTGATTATTGTGTTGGCCGCGAGAAAAGACAGTGGCATGGTCTATTCAGTCCAATCGGGGAAGGTGGAGAAGGGTGAGATCGTCTCGCTTGTCACCGCGACCGGTTCGGTCCAAGCGAAAACCACCGTGAAGATATCCGCGGACGTTGCCGCCAAGATCATAGAGCTTCCCGTTAAGGAAGGCGATCAAGTAAAGAAGGGGGATGTGCTGGTCAGACTCGACCAGACCCGCTATCAGGCGGCGGTGAGTCAATCCGAGGCGGCGCTGGCGGCAGCGCGGTCTGCCGAGAAGAGATCTGAGGCCTCACTGCTGGAGGCCAATCAGACCTTTGAACGTGCCAAGAAGCTATACGCTTCGCAACTGATTTCCGATGAGAACCACACACAGTTGCAGACGGCGCTGGATGTAGCCAAGGCGAACCTGGAATCGTCGCAGTACTATACCAAGCAGGAGAAAGCGGCGCTCGAGGAGATCAAGGACAACCTCGACAAGACGGTGATTACATCGCCGATTGATGGGACGATCACCGCGCTTAATGCCGAGATCGGCGAGATTGTCATGGTCGGAACAATGAACAACGCCGGCACAGTGATCATGACCGTTGCTGATCTCTCAACGATCGAAGTGGAAGTGAATGTTGACGAGACCGATATCGCTCGCGTGCGCGTTGGTCAGGACACCAAGATTGAATTGGATGCGTTGCCTGACACGTCGTTCAAAGGTGTCGTTACCGAGGTGGGAAATGCCGCGCAGAGTGCCAGTACCAGCGGAGTCACCAACTTCACGGTCAAGATTCTGCTGCTCGAGAAGGTTGAGGGAATCAAGCCGGGCATGACCGCCACGGTTGATGTCACTACCGACAAGCGCAAGGACGTCCTCTATGTGCCGATTCAAGCAGTGGTGATGCGTCCGGACAAGTCAGATTCACTCAAGAAGGCCGCCGGCGGCAGCGGTTCATCTGGTGGCGCCGTTGCAGCTACAGTCGATTCGACGAAGTCTTCAAAGAAGGATGAGAAGAAGCAGACGAAAGAGCTTGAAGGCATATTCAAATTGGCAGGGAACGTTGTCAAGTTCGTGCCCATCAAGACCGGAATCGCCGACCAACAGAACGTAGAAATCAAAGAAGGTCTCGCCGAAAACGAAGAGATCGTCACGGGCAGCTATAAGATTCTGCGAACCATTGAAGATGGGGCCAAAGTGAAAATCTCCAAGGAAATCGTCAAAGAAGAGAAAACCGACTGATGCTAATCGAAACAGAAAATCTCTGGAAGACTTACAAGATGGGGATCGAGGAACTGCACGCTCTCAGAGGAGTGAGTGTTAGTGTAGCAAAGGGCGAATACCTTGCGATCATGGGACCTTCCGGCTCAGGCAAATCCACATTGATGAACTTGATCGGCTGCCTCGACACTCCCACTCAGGGTAGTTATGTGCTCAACGGCAAACAGGTATCCAGCATGAACGATGACGAGTTGGCTCGTATACGCAATCGCGAAATCGGCTTCGTCTTCCAGACGTTCAATCTGCTGGCGCGCGCGACGGCGCTGCATAACGTCGAACTGCCGCTGATCTATAACGGTACCGATTCCAAGACCCGTATTGAAATGGCCAAACACGCGCTCGAGCAGGTTGATCTCGCCGATCGCATGATGCACAAGCCGAATGAACTTTCCGGCGGTCAGAGACAGCGTGTTGCCGTGGCAAGGGCTCTGGTAAACAACCCCTCGATCATTCTTGCCGACGAGCCCACGGGCAACCTCGACTCGAAAACCGGCGATGAAATCATGGGGCTATTTGCGCGCCTGCATCTCAACGGTAATACGATTATCGTGGTCACGCACGAACCGGACATTGCTCTTCACGCCAATCGCGTTATTCATATCCGCGACGGCATGATCGAAAAAGAAGTCATCACATCCAGCGCCACAGTAGATGATATTTGAGAATCTGAAATTGGCTCTGGCAGCGCTCTGGTCGCATAAACTGCGCACGGTGCTTACCGTCGTCGGTGTTGTGATCGGTGTCGCTTCCGTAATCGCCATCATCTCGACACTCGACGGCATGATGCTCCGCATCACGAGTGTGTTCGATGAGATGGGTGCGTCGACGGTGTCGGTGACCCGCTTTGGAATGATCACTTCTCACGACGAGTGGCTAAAGGCGCTGAAGCGGAAGCAGATCACGGCTGAGGACGCTCGCGCCATCGAGACCGCGTGTACTCTCGCAGAGGCAGTAGGGCTTGCGATTGAAGGACACGTAAGGACTATCAAACGCGGCAACAAGTCGCTTTATTCCATTTCGATAAACGGTTATACAGCGAACGTCTCGCGCATCAATAATCTGGATATCGCGGAAGGACGTTTTTTCACTGACCTCGACGATGAACACCGACGCCGGGTGGCGGTGATCGGCCAGGAGGTCAAAGACAAACTGTTTCCGGACGAGGATCCGCTTGAGAAGGAAATCGTAATCGGCGGAGAGAGATTCACCATCGTCGGAGTTGGCGCCAAGAAGGGTTCAATCATGGGGGAGAACCTCGACAGGTATGTTTATGTGCCTGCTCACACGATGCTGCAGATGACGGGGATGCATCAGGACCTCAGCGTCCTGGTCAAAATACGCTCAGAGTCGAGTATGGATCAGGGAATGGATCAGATTCGCGCCGTCATGCGCGCCCGTAGACATACACAGTATCATGATCCAGATGATTTCGCCATGATCACAAAGGACGCGGTGATGGGTTTCGTGGATAGTTTTACCGGTACGGCGCGGCTGGTGACGATCGCAATACCGTTCATTTCCATCATCGTCGCCGGTATCGTGGTGATGAACATCATGATGGTGTCGGTGACGGAAAGAACGCGCGAGATCGGAATTCGCAAGGCGGTGGGGGCTCGCAGCAGACACGTGTTGGGACAGTTCTTGCTGGAAGCTCTCATGATGTGTCTAATAGGAGGTGTTCTTGGACTGGCTGGCGGATTGGGGTTGTCCAGCATTGCTTCAGGCAAGCTGGGGATTCCGTTTGTAATCTCGGTCACCGCGGTGATTGTGGGATTCAGTATCCCCACGATCATCGGTCTGGTGTTCGGCATCTACCCGGCTTGGAAGGCGGCGAAGCTCGATCCAATCGAAGCACTACGGTTTGAATCATGAACATTTTCGAAACCAAAGAGGGCATCCTTCTCGCTCTTGATTCGATTCGCTCGAACAAGTTCCGCGCTTTCATGACCATTCTGGGGGTGATGATCGGCGTCAGCTCGGTGATCGCGATGGTGGCGCTCATCAAAGGATTGGACTCGGCTGTCGCGAACGACATTCAGGCGATGGGTTCCAATGTCATCTACATCACCCAGTTTCCGTTCAACACAAACTGGGATGAATTAACCGAAAAAGAGCGAAAACGTGAACCGATCACGCTGGCGGAAGCCAATACCATCTCGGAACTGTGCCCGTCAGTCGACGGCGTTGCCCCGCAGAATCATTATTGGCGACCGGGGGGCAATGTCGCCAAATACAAGGAAAACACCTCTCGGAGCACTGACCTGTTTGGCACCAGTGTTGACTATGAACTAGTTAACAACCATTACATCGAAAAAGGACGTTTCTTCCTCGAATCGGAAGATCGTCACCGCGCCATGGTGTGCGTAATCGGTCACGATTTAGCGGCTACGCTATTTACTCGGAACGATCCAGTTGGGGAGCAAATCCTCTTCAACAATGTCAGATTGCGCGTAGTAGGCGTAATGGAGAAACGAAAGACCACTTTCGGTGAAGGTCAGGATAACCAGGTCATTCTCCCGTATGGCACGTTCCATAAGCTGTTTCCCTGGGAGAAGGAGCTGTTTCTATCCGTCAGGGCCAGTTCGGCTGAATTGATGGATCAGGCGCAAGACGAAATCCGTCAGGCATTGCGTCGATTGCGTGGAGTGAAATACAGTGATCCGGACGATTTCGCTATGGCCACCCAAGCCTCGATTCTCGGCTACTACAACAAAATCACCGGAGGTATCTGGATCGCAATGATCTTGATCTCAGGAGTTGGTCTGATGGTTGGTGGTATCGGCGTGCTCAATATCATGCTGGTTTCGGTCACGGAGCGAACTCGTGAGATTGGCGTGCGTAAGGCCATCGGTGCTCGACGCGCCAATGTCTTCTTCCAATTCCTAGTGGAAGCGACGACTCTTTCAGTTACAGGCGGCATTATCGGCATTGTCTTTGGATTATTGGCGGCATTCATCATCTCGGCCGTTTCGCCCCTACCCATGGTCGTTCCGATTCTCGGCATCATTGTGGCCTTTTCACTTTCCGTGGGCATTGGTCTTGGCGCCGGCGTGATTCCGGCTTATCGCGCGGCGTCGGTCGATCCGATTATCAGTCTACATTACGAGTAGCCTGACGCCCCGATTCACCGACGTGCGGCTGTCGTGTCGATCTTGAAGGAATCGACTGCGACCTGCCAGAGATCGATGACCCGAACTCTCGCTGAGTCTATCCGCATTTCATAGTGATAGCCCGTGTCATGCGCCGAATCTTCGCTGCGGAAATCAGTTAGTTCAAGGATACGATACTCACCGAAGCGAAGGTCGCTGGCATCATAGTGCACTTTCGTTTTGAGACTGCTACCCCATGAACTCTCATAGAACGGTTTGAAGTCGCACAGAGCAGTCGCGCGCAGGAACGTGTCGCTGCCCCATGACTCCCCTCCGTCGGCGCCATCCCATTTCGTATAGAGCAAGACGGACCTATCGGGGAGAACCAGAGCCTTCTCGACCCAAGTCATTCCTAATCCGCAGTCATAAGGACCTATTTGCGCGCACTGAAAGTGGACGGAATCCGAGCCGACCTCCTCCCAAACCGTGAGCACGCTTTTCCTTCCCTCAGCGTAACCTTGCGCGTCGGTCATCATGTAGAGCCAGTACGATGTTCCCGGGCGATTCTGCTCCTCGTCTGTTGAGTACCGGCGGTCGAGTAAGTCAACCTCTTGTCGCAGGGGATCTAGGTATACCCAGAGACCGTCCGACAACGTCTTGATTCTCTTGTTGGCCGCACCAAACCCACCGACCGACCTCGGCGCCAATTGCCATTCGGCAAAGCGCGAGACATCAATGGAGTCGCGATTTCCGGGAATCTTAGAAGAGAACTTACCGTAGAACTGAGCGAGATCAGCTTTCGCGATCGTCTGCGATTGGGCGATGCCGCCACAAAGCGCTGCAATGATTGCCAAGAAAACCACTTGAGACCTACTGAACGACATGGGAACCCCTCCGATTCTATATTTGCAGTTGTGATAGCCTTCTGCCTAATGCAAGACCGCGAGTTGCGCCTTTGCAGTTCCCGCTTCTGCATGCTTACGATGTAGCGGACAGATTTCGTCGATAGTGAAATCACTCAGGAAGACTTCGTCACGTATGTGCGTGCAGTACGCCGCCGCCTTCTTGCCCGAATCAATACAGATCGTCTCATGCGTGATTCCTGGTGGTTCGGGGAAATCCTCTACCGGAAGTGAATCAACCGCCGCCGACATAAAATCGGTCCAGATCGGCAGAGCATTCAGACTGCCGGTCTGATTGTGTCCCAGCGAAGTCTTGTCATCGAAGCCGATCCAACAGCCGGCGGTAACCTGCGGTGTGTAGCCGACAAACCAAGCGTCGCAGAAGTTGTCCGAAGTTCCGGTTTTGCCTCCGGCCGGGCGGTAGAATCCGCGTGTGCGCGCATTTGCCCCGGTGCCTCCTGAGTCATCCATCACCGATTGCATCAAATTGACCATCATGTAAGCAGGAGCCGGCGCAATCGCCACCTGCCGTGGCGCGACGCCGTTTTCTTCAAGGAGGTTTCCGTAGCGGTCGATGACCTTGGTTATGAATCTCGGCGCAACATGAATCCCGCCGTTGGGGAAGCAGGTGTAAGCGCTCACCAATTCGAGCACATCAACTTCGGATGTCCCGATCGCCAGCGATGGGTTTGGTGTCAGCTTGCTTTGGATACCCATCTTGTAAGCGACGTCGATGACCGGTTTGGCGCCGACCATCTGCAGCAGCTTGATGGCGATCAAGTTCCTAGACCGAGCCAATCCGGTGCGCAGCGGCATTGCGCCCTGAAATTCATTGTCGAAATTCTGCGGGCTCCACTCAGTCGAACCCGGTATCGTAAGAACTATGGGCGTGTCATAGAATATGTCGCAGGTATGATAACCCTGCATTACGGCTGCGGTGTACACAAACGGTTTGAAAGCCGACCCGGGTTGACGCTTCGCCTGCATGGCGCGGTTAAACTTGTACTTTCCGAAATCCTTGCCGCCGATCATTGTCAGTATGTCCCCGGTCTCGTTGTCGATGCCGACGAAGGCTCCCTGAATCTGTTTGAATTGATAGGCTTTTTTGTGTGTGACACTGTCGTATACAATATCAGAGTATTGGGGATTTCCGAGCCACTTGGTGCGCTCGATGCGCGTTTGTATTGAATCGAGTTGTATCTTCATCGACCGCTCGGCGACTTGCTGCAACCGCGTGTCAATGGTAGTGTAGACACTCAGTCCGCCCTTGTAGAATTGTTCGTTGCCGTACTTGGACGTAAGATACTGCCGCACCATCTCCGTAAAATATGGCGCAGCTCCGGTAGTATTTTGCGACAGATCGAGTTTGATCGGGAGTTTCTTGAGATCATCACACAGCGCCCGGCTGATATACCCTTCAGACTCCATTCGGCCGAGCACATAGTTGCGCCGTTGCAGGGCGCGTTCAGGATGTTCGATCGGCGAATAGCGGGAAGGAGCATTCACAATGGCCACCAGCAATGCACCTTCTTCAATTGTGAGGGCTTCGGCATTTTTGTTGAAGTAATTCCGCGCTGCCGTCTCGATACCATATGACGAATTGCCGAAGTAGTAGAGATTCAAATACATCTCCAGGATCTCGTTCTTTGAGTAAGTGCGCTCGATCTTGAGCGCCGTCAAAGCCTCCTTAAACTTGCGTTCCAAAGAGATTTCCCGGTTGAGAAACAGCATACGCGAAAGCTGCTGCGAAATTGTGGAACCGCCTCCCGAACCGAATCCGAAAAACAGATTCCGGAAAATGGCTCGCGCAACGCCACGCCACTCGACCCCCCAGTGTTTGTAAAATTGATCATCCTCAGTCGAGATGAGTGCTTGGATCACGTGTGCGGGAATCCTGTTATAGGGGATTAAGGTTCGGTTCTCGTAATGGAATTTCTGAAGGACCTTACCATTGCGATCGTAAATCGTCGTTACGACTGGCGGCTCGATATTGTAGATCTGCTCGATTGACGGCAGTTCGTTTCTGTAGGCGGATGCCAGCGAAACCGCCACTACGACGCCGAGCACTGCCAGACACGCCAAGATCACATAGTACTTGACAGGGTACTTGATAGTTCGAAAATCAAACATGCTCACTCGCAATTGTACCGCTCTCCTGAGCGATCGTTGCGTCAATCTGCACGCAAAGACGGCTTCGGTCAACTAAAAACGCCTTTGGACGGTCAATTTGGTAAACATCGTAATGCATTGACAAACAACGCATTACGTCGTATTGTTGGTATGGTACTTGCGGTGGCCTGCGTTAGTCATTTGCGAGGAGCCCGCCATTGCCTTTCTGGTGCAAGGAATTGCTCACCTTATGTAGCCAAGCGTCTCTCTGCGTCATTGAGCAGATTGGACGCTGATGCGTATAATAATGTAGAGAGAATGCCCATATCCTCCGGGACACTCTTACCGTATTGACACGCAATCGGATAGGTCGTTTCTGGTCTTCTCTTGGGACTTGTCACTCGCATCCGCGCCCAACATGACGGGAAAATCGTTGACTTTCCGCTTCGGCACACTGTTTGCGTAGTAGTCCCGAGTATGGAAGGAGGGAATTTGAGACACTGCAAGCAAATCGCGGCAATTATCGCCCTGGCAAATCTTCTGATTCTGGTCTCCAGTCTCCAGGCTTCCGACATACGGCAGCAAAGATGGCAACGCTGGCAGCAGCAATCGGTTAGTGCAATCTTGCCAGCTGAGGAGAGCCAGGCGGTCACAGAGGCACCCAATATGCTGGCGAAGTCACTGACCCCGACAGTTACGGATATCAAGGTCAACAAGGATGACGGTGCAGCCTCCTTCACGCAGAGCTTTAGCGACATCGCCTATTTCCCTGATGGAAAAGGGGTTGCAGTGTGGGAAGATGAGCGCAATGGTGAATGGGACATCTACGCGCAGCTTCTTACGGTCGACGGTTTGCCAACCGGCTCCAACATTCGCGTGATTCATAACGCCAGCTTCCGATCATCTCGTCAGCCCCGGCTGGCGGTCAACTCTGCCGGCAAACTGGCTCTCATCTGGAACGAAGAGGAGTCAGCGGCAATCAAAGTGATGGTCTTCAATAGCAGTCTCATCGCCCTCACTGGCCAAGTTGAACTGAACGACAACACCGGTACCGATGTTGTCAACCTGCCTGCGGTAGCGGCTTTGTCCACAGGGGGCTTTGTAGTGGTCTGGGAAGATTCCCGTGATGGTGCGAGTATCTATGGTCAGATCATCGGTGATGGCGCCAATCGCATCGGCGTCAACTTCCGGGTGAATAGCAATGTCAATTCTCCTTATCGCATCGCCCCTGATATCGTCGCAAGCAATGATACAACCTTCGCCGTTGTCTGGGAGGATGCGCGCGATGGCAACGGACACAGCTACTTCCGTATCTTGAAGATTGATGGCACGCCTTTGTATGACGATCTGCTTCTCGAAGCCAACTATCCGGCAGCATACCAGTTTAGTCCACAGGTCAGGTTCATCAAGGGTACCGGCTATTTCACAGGCTGGATCTCGACGCGCGACGCCGGCCAGAGTGTTTACGGTCAAGTTATCTCGAAGACTTCCGCGCTTGTTGACACGAGTTTCCGCATCAATGGCCAGCTTGCCGATCTCTGCTGGGATTTGCGCATGGCAGCTGCTCGAGATTCCGGCGTCGGGTGTGTCTGGACCGATTACACTTCGACAGCCCAGATCAAATACCAGAAAATCAGTAATCTGGGTAAGCTTTCCGGCAACAATGTCACTATGCAGGACAACACTCTTCTTGGTGAACGCAACTTTCCGGCGATTGCGTTTCGCTCTTCAGGGTTGAATGTCATCTGGACTGATGAGCGCAATGGCAATCCTGACATTTTCCAGCAGCGTCTGTACCTTTCTCTGTCCAAAGCGTTCGATAACATTATTCTTAACGACGATCAAGCCGGCTCGCAGCAATACACTCCCGATATCGCCTGGTTGCCGCAGGGTGCGAATGCCATCGTTTGGCGCGACTGTGAAGCGGATGACGGCGATATTTATCTGCAGCGCAATAGCGTCTCCGGTGCTCCGATTGGTGCGGCATTGCGCATCAATGACGACCCGGGGAGAAGTCTGCAAAGCAACCCGCGTATTGGAACCTCCACGAGCGGCGACATGATTGTGGTCTGGGAAGACAGTCGCACCGCCAGCGGGATTGCCGGACAGAACATCTTTGCTCAGCGCCTGTGGGCCAATGGCACGAAGGTTGGCGCCAATTTCGTCGTGAATGACGACGGTACTGCAAAACCCAAATCACAACCGGATATTGCGGTCGGCAATGATGGCAGTTCGGTCATCGTGTGGGTTGATGAGCGCGCCACCAAGAAGCAAATCTATTTACAGCGATACAATTCCTCCGGCGTGGCCGTCGGCGGCAACCAGCTTGTGACATCTGTCTCGGGCGCAGTCGAAAGCTTCTCCCCGCACGTCGGTGTGCGAAGCGACGCTTCCTTTGTCGTGAGCTTCCTTTCAATCGTCGGTGGTCATCAGGAGCTTTTCATTCAACGCTTTAATGCTTCCGGTGTCGCAGTTGGCGACTTCCACATGCTGGACGTCGACGCCTCGCAAGTGCAGATCCTCGATGCCGATATCTTCGTACACGACTCCAAAGGCGCGTTCTATATTGCCACGATTCAGACCTCAACGTCCGGCAGTGTTGTCAGATGGTATCGATACGGCTTCAATGGTAATCTTGAACTTGGCAATATCCAAGTATCCGACGTCACCGGGGCAAATTTTGGTGAGTTGCGGACGGATGGCGATATCGATGACGGCATCGTCGTTGCCTGGAGCGATTCACGATCGGGAATTCAGCGCGGATATTTCCAGGTGTTGCGTGAAGACGGATACCATATCGGCGCCAATACGCCGGTCTCAACCGGATCATCTCCATTTCTGGAGAGACACCCGGCAGTCTCGCTGAACAATGGTTTCGTCTTCTGTTCATGGGTGGACAATCGTAATGCCGGTCGTGGGTTTGATGTCTTTCTCAACTACGACCAGTATACCGCCACCGATGTCGGTGATGTCAATATTTCACTGCCGAAACAATTTGAACTCGAACAGAACTTCCCGAACCCGTTTAATCCTCAGACCATCATTCGCTATGAACTGCGCAAAGCTCAGGCGGTAACGTTGGTCATCTACAACACGCTTGGTCAACAGGTACGTACTCTTGTCGATGACTACCAGACGGCGGGAAGTTACACTGTTACGTGGGACGGTACGTCGTCAACAGCGTCGCAGGTTTCCAGCGGCATCTATTTCTATCGTCTACAGGCGGGCGACTACTCCGAAACGCGCAAGATGACGTTGTTGAAGTAATCTCGGGAGTACCAATTACAGTCCGGCAGCGCGGTGCGCCCTGATTGCCAGCAGATTGTAGAACATCATCACATTCACTAGAGTGATTACGATCTCCAGCGCGTTGATGAACAGGTAGATGGGAATCTTGACCAACAACGATGGTGTGAGAAATGCATAGACAAGTATCAGAGGCAGACTGACAACGAGCAACGTCGCGAATAGAATTAACTGCAACGCGAACACTTGCCACCAGTGACCTCGCACCAACTCGTAACTCTCGATCAAACTCGCGAAAATGCGCCTGTCCGTCAGGGCAATCGCCTGTAGAGAACAGCAGCCGAAGACGTAGAACACGACGCCCGGAATAATCAGCGCCAGCAGCCCGGTAAATACGACAATCCCCAGAACCAGCGCCGTGAAGACCGCCGTAGGGAACCTGATCATAGCGTTGAGGAAAACTTCATAGAAGGGTATGGGCGCACTAATGACGTGGTGTCGCGCTGCGGTCAGGACATTCAATGTCGCAAAGATGCCAAGAAAACCGAAGAAAATCGCGGCAAGAATCATGTTGCCCATGCTGCCCAAGTCGCCTTGTGGTTGATCGGGTGCGGGAAGAGCCAACATTTGTACGAGAACCAGAGGTACTTGGATTGCCAGGAAGATCGTCGCAAACTGCCGGACACCATTCTTCAACAACCGCATGGCATCTTCGATAATCAGTCCGAAATCGAACTTGGGACTAACAGTGGATGGATACAATACATGCAGCGATGCCTGTGGTGGTGCGGGGAATTCTTCCATCAACGATTATTGTTCCTTCTCAATTTCATCGAGCAGCTCGACTGCTCGGCGCAGATGCGGAATCACAATAGACCCACCCACGACCAGTGCCACGTTGAAAATCTCAAAACACTCGGCGCGCGAAAGGCCTTCTTTCTTGCACTGGATCAGATGATAGGCGATACAGTCATCGCAGCGCAATACCATCGATGCTACCAAGCCCAGCATCTCTTTCGTCCGTGCGTCCAGTGCATCTGAGTCATAACTACGCGTATCGAGAGCGAAGAAACGATTGATCTGTTGGTGCCCCTCACCCAGGATCTTCTCATTCATCTTTTCGCGATAAAGTCGAAACTGTTCCAATCGGTCGGACATAGCTACCTCCTGCAGTTCAATATAGATCATGCGGAGAATAAGCCAACCACAAATCTGTTCTCGGAGATCGTGAAGAACCGGAGACCTAATAGATAGACGGCTTCTTTCGCAGCCGAGATTGGGAACGATTTGGATGAAGAAATGCGACACCGTCACAAGACTGCAGGATTACTCTTTACTGTATCTACGCCGGTTGGGAACCTTGACGAATCCCATGAGTCCCGCCAGCATTGCGACAAGGAGCGAAGCAAGAGCCAGACGATAGTGAATCGTCGCCGTTAAATTCTCCGTGATGCTGACGCCGAGCGAAGACAAGACTGAGAGCGCCGCCCGGCCGAGGGGCATATCGTGCTTACCGATCAGAGCAATCAATCCCCAAATCAGCGGGCCGACGGTTGCCGCCGATCTGCCTGACAACGAATACAGGCCATAGAACTGCCCCAGTTTCTCCGCCGGCACAAGACTGTTTAGCAGCGGCCTCGCCGTTGTCCAGACGGCGCCAAGGAACATGCCGACTAAACCGCCAACGACATAGAGCGTGGATCTGCTGCTCACGCCTACGCCGATGGCCAGCACCGATACCCAGCCGATGAGCGCAATGATCAGCGCATTCTTGGGCCTGATCCGATCAGCCAGATAGCCGAACAGAAACGATCCGACAAACGCGAACGCGGTCGATGAGAGAAACAGAATTCGCTTGTCGGCTTCGGCGAAACCGACCACCGCTTCGGCATAAACAGCCATGAAGACAATCGTCGTTGCGATGGCATCCTCAACGAGAAAGTCGCTAATGAGAAATCGGAGCACACCGGGATAGTCACGCGTTTCTTTCAGAGTCAAACTCATTCTCTTGAAGTAGCTTTCTTTCGCTGCGGACGATGGCTTAGTGTGCTCTCGCTCTTTGATCCAGAAGAATGCGGGGAGCGCGAAGATCAGGAAGAAGACTGCGGTCGGAAGAAATGCATATTCGCGACCCGACATCGAGGAAGACAAGCTGCCGTCAACGAATGGCGCCACCAGCCATAGCCCCGCGATTGCGCCGATATATCCGATCCCCACACCAATCCCTGACACTTTCCCGACGTTGTCTGGGTTCGAGACATCAGAAAGAAGCGCGTTGTAAAAAGTGATTCCGCCTTCATAGTAGTAATTTGCGCAGGCGAAGCACAGCAGCGCCAGTGCTGCCGTGACGGTAAGACTCAGATGCAGAATTGCTACTAACGACAGCAACACTGTGAAGAACACACACATCAGTGTGTACGACCGCAATCCCCGGATCTTGCCGGCGGTTTGATCGGCTCTGCGCCCCAAACCGGGCATGGTAAAAGCGACCACGATCATCGATGCGGAATAGGCCAGCGAGAACCAGATGTCCTCAACGCCGAGCGTAATGATGATCCAAGGGGAGAAGAAGAAAGTCACGATGTTCATCGAGAAGATCGTGTTGGCGAAATCATACATCGCCCAGGCAAACTGTGCCCGTCGGAGTCGGCCGTTGGTTATCTCGTCGTGATTCTCTGTCACCAGCGTCACTCGTGTTGCCTAATGCCACGCTGGTGGTTAGGTCTATTCCCCCTTAACGAAGGGGGATTAAGGGGGTTAAATTTGCACATGCTTTCAGAATCCCAACTTCTCCGCAATCGACCTCATGCCATCAAGCGCTAGCGTCATGAACTCTTCAAGCGTAAGCCCAAGCTGATCACACTTGGCAATCGCGTCCCGACGTGCTCCCACGGCAAAACGCTTGTCCTTGAATCGTTTTAGGATCGACTTGACTTCCAACTGCTCCAGCTTCTTAGATGGGTGCATCAGCACTGCCGCCGTAATCAGGCCGGTTGTCGGGTCGGTGGCGTATATCGCCCAATCCATCTGTGACTGACAGACGACATGTTCAGCATGCGCTTGAATCGCATGCACCATATCGGCGTCGATTTCGGGATAGGGGATTAGCCATTCTTTTGTGAGGAATGTATGGCGCTCTGGTGTGTCAACGGTCTCGGCATAATCGAGATCATGCAGTAGTCCAACCAATCCCCAGCGTTCGGGGTCTTCTCGGAAATGTGTTGCCAGCTGCCGCATTACCGCTTCAACACTGATAATGTGCTTGATCAGATTATCCTGCGTGATCTTCTCGCAAACGAGCTGATAAGCTGTATCTCGATCCATAGTCACCTCAGATGCTAGTCAACAAATGCCCAGTTGAAGCCCCACCAGATCGCACGTCCCGGTCGGAGATACCCACCAAAGTAGTAGTTGGCGTTGAGCAAATTCGTGTAATTGTAAAAGAAGTGAAAGCTCTTTAAGTCGAAAGTAAAGTAGGCCTCCGGAAGCATTCGCGCATCATCACTGCCACTACCAAAATACTGCGCAGACGCTGAACGAAAGCGTCCACCAACGGCGGCACTGAGCATAATCTTGAACTTGCGCACAGGGAAACGCACACCCGCGTAGCCCGATGCCTGATGCTGCGGGCCTTCAGTGAAAGTGATGCCGTCGTGATAGACATTCCGAAACGCATATGACGCCTGCCCGTAAAAACCCTTCGGCAATGTCAGCCGTGTTGTCAACGCAGCAAAGAAAAGACTGCGGTCGATAGCAACGGCGCTATAGCTGCCGTTGGCATAAGTCCCATAGTCAACCTCCCACTCCGGCAGACTGTGGAAATCGACATACCCGGCGCGCGCTTGTGCAGCGACAAGACGGCCGAAAGAGCCACGCAGGAGAATCTCGACACTGTTGGAATACCCCGATTCGAGTTGCTCGTTCCCGCTGATTCTGTAATCAACGCTGGTATCGAACAGCGCCCCGGATACCGGTCGCAGATAGAGCATTTCTGGTTGTGGTATGAACACCCCTCGCGAAGCGATTGCCGCCACTGACCGCAGCGAATCAATTCGGTATTCCGTGCTTAGCGTGGCGGCGGGTTTGATACGCAGATCGTTAGAACCACGGAGAGAGAAATTGCCGTAAGCGTTGATTCTGTTCGTCAGAGGCAGAAGATCGGAGGCGCCGATGTTGTAGTAGAGTGTGTTGTGCGCTTTCCAATTTTCCGTATAGCGCAAATAGCGCAGGTCTCCACCCAACTCCAAATTGTTTGGTGTGCCCTCAGTCTGCTGCGCCAGGTGAAGATCAGCGATCTGAAACCGCTGATGTGACTGAAGTCTGTCATAGGTAATCCTCTGATCGTCATTGCGATAAACCAACGATGCGCGGTAATTGACTTTCTCATTCTCGTAGTAAGCAACCTGCGTGCTGATAGCCGAGCAGTTGTCGGACAGATCTCCGTAATAGAGAGCCGTTCTCGGATGGAAAAGCTTGTCTCCGATCATTCGGTTGATTGACAGACCGATCGTGGCCGCCAGATTGCGCGCAAGCACCGGTCGACTCACCAAACGCAATC
The DNA here is from genome assembly GCA_903930455.1 of uncultured bacterium. Taxonomy (GTDB): domain Bacteria; phylum Zixibacteria; class MSB-5A5; order CAIYYT01; family CAIYYT01; genus CAIYYT01. The sequence continues at coordinate 16,062 of CAIYYT010000208.1, forward strand.
GATTCAGTTTACTGCCGGAATACGAGTAGTTACGGTTCTTTCTAATGAACGTGCCGTCGGCGTTCACTATTCCCGCAGCGCCGAAATGATTCTCGAAAGTGAACGACGTATTCGCAAATCCTCCGGTGCCGTGGGTCACGAATATCTCGCTCTGCGAGGTGTCGTCGTCGGGAAGCTGCGACTGCTGATACACGACAAACGGTCTGCCAAATGGCGATCCTACTCCCGCCAGCGTCGGGGACAGAAGATGATATCCGTTCGCCGGTTCCATGCGAGTGAACTCTTCTGATCCGGGCAGCGGAACGGGATCAGCGGATGATTCGTCGCCTGTCAACGGATCGACACGCGATAAGGCAGATGGGCTCAGCCCGGAAGGATAGACACTCTCGAACTCGCCCCATTCTGACGAGGACAACCGGAAGAGCAAGGGATCATAATCGAATCGCGAAGATGCTTGTGGCAAATCGAAGTCGACGGCAGTATCTCCATGTGATCCGAACAGAAGCGTCAGGAGACTATCGAGGTGGGGAGCCAATTTCTTGAATGGTTTGGGTGCTTTCAGTAGGGGCGCAGGTGCTGCAACAGAATCCGCCTTCGTAGTTGAATCAGCTGATACGGCACGCGTCGAATCGCCCCTCGGCATGATCTCGGGCGGCGAAACGCATGTTGAGTCTGCTGCCGATAGTACAACTGACAGGCAGCAAACCCAGACCCATATATGAACAAGCCACTTCAACCGATCAGACTCCTGAGTTTCATAACACCGGCGACAGGTCTCCCTTGGCATGCATTGCCGGTACTAACTCAGGCGGAAGATACCGACTTTTTTCAATTTAGCAAGCAGCGGAAAGAGCAGCACAAAGAAGAGAATATTCGATACAATGGTGATCAACGCAAATACCCCCGACATCGCTAACCGCGCCCAAAACGGTCCCAGCAACCACGCATCGGCTACGGACACCGGTACTTGATAGATCAGCGCCGTCAATAGCCCCAGCAGCGATAACGGCACGACACCGGTGCGATAATCATCGTAGCCAAGCCGGTTTGTGAACAGCCCGCCGAGCGCTCCGATGATCAAATAGGCTAAGACCTGTGCCGCAAGGATCGGCAGCATGGCCAGACCATAAGGATTGAACAGCGATATCAGCAGGGCACTCATCATACCGGTGAGAGCGCCACCCGTTACACCGAGGTAATAGCCGGCAAAAAAGACCAGAAGAATAGAGAGAGTGGCGTTCGGAATCGACATCAGCACAAACGAGCCGACGTATGCCAGAGCTGAAAAGACTCCAACCGCCGCGACTCGTTTTGCACTCAACGGATCACCAGCACCTTGAAAATCTTGCTGGTGGAGCCGATCTCGGCTCTGACGACATACACGCCCGAGGCAACGGTTTTACCACTCTCATTCTTGCCGTTCCATTTCAGGCGCTCTTCATTGTTCTTGATTATGCTACCCGATGCGGAGAATATCTTCTCCCCGCTGACAGTGAAAACCTTCAATCCGATAGCAGCATCTTCTGTCGCATTGAAAGTTACACGCAGCGAGCTGTTCAGGTCCTGCGGGTCGGAGAGTATTATCTTCGAGGGACCATAGGCTATTCGGTTTCCTGTGATGACGATCGATGTGTCGTCCACGGAGAAATAATAACTATTGTTGAGACGAGTGAAAGCCGGGTTGACCAGCGTGGGCATCATAATGATGTCGCTATATGCCTTGAAGTCCTTCACTTCGAACGTGTCCTTGTTGACGTGGAGTTCATCGTCTCTCCAGAGCGGCGTGGACGGATTGTCCTGGTCAAATGCCATCGCGCTAATGCGCCAGCCATGGGAACCCTGACTGTCAGTAGAGTCGACAAACCCAAACGTCAACACCGAATCGAGGGATGCCGTCTTGAAGTCGAGGTAGTTGAGACCAAACCCATCAGGGAAAAACCGATAGTCACCGGTGGCATCCGGTTTGATCGGATAGATGCTGTATACGCGAATATACGGATACACATCTCCCGCCAATTCGAAATCCGTCGGAACCATGGGGTAGTTGGCCGCTTCCTCGAAGAACTGCCCTGGCCGAGTGCGCGCATTTGCGCCAGACCCTGTGAAATACAGCCAACGACCATACTCCGTCCAGGCATGTGGCAAGTCGACTTGGCCACCGGTCACGTCATTCAGCGCGGCCTGAATTGCGCTCTCGAGGAAGTTTGCCCCGGACACCTCGCCGCAATACTCCCAAGCCTTTCTGATGATCTCCTTGCCGAATCGTTGCGACAAATACATCGGAAAAACGCCGGCGCCATAACAGTAGAGTGTTGACCAGTCGCCAGACGGTGAAGTGGCAAATGTGCGCAGTGAATGCTGCACATAGGGAAAGTAATATGGAAGATATCCGTAGTAGTCGTTGACGTTGTCGTAGGTCTCTTCTTCCATCCAAACCGAGGACATTTCCATCCAATACGGATTTTGCTTTGCCGAGGTGCAACTGGCATCTGTGCATGGTTCTTTCGCATCATACCAAAACTGAATCGCGTGGAAGAACTCATGCGCGACCGTCACTTGCACCGCTTCAATCGGTCTGTCGGCGTATCCCTGAAATGAATCATAGTGATTGCCCAATGCCATCCAGGATGTCAAGCGATAATGAGCGCCGTCTACGATCCAAGAGTCGTCGTACTGGGTGAATCCATACAGCCCTTCGCCCAGATCTATCAGGAATATATCGTAGCGTGGACCATCACCGTAGGATGTCGCACTATCGTTCGGGGGTTCATGGTATCCCAGCGAGTCGATGTGGTGTACCCATACGGAATCAGCGATGCGGGCAACGATCTCGGCGTAGTCTGGAACGCCGTTACTGTCTTGATCGCCATAGGTCATGTTGATCTTGTGACGACTGGTATCACTGGTCGTGTAGTGAATTCGAAAGTGCCCGCCGGGGGAGTCAAAATGCTCCGACAATTCCTGCATGTATGGTCTCGTCGTGCTCACCGTGTACCCAAGTGCCTTACGGTATTCCGGCGATAAGGCCATCGCCTGTAAAATGTAAGGAGTACCGCACTTGATAATCGGCAAGCTGTCACCGGCAGATACCCTCGGGTTGTTCAGACGATCAAAGAACGGCTTGATGCTCTGATACGCGTCCGCCATCTCGTCAGCAAAACAGACCGCCGGCAGCAATACCACTGCGAGCAATGTGGCGGCTAAGACGATGCTTCGGAAAGTCACAGCAACTCCTTTCGGTTCATTGTCACTTATTGCGGGCTTCGATATAGTCTTTCATTCGCGCCAGCACCCCATAAGGTACGCGCTGATTTCCCATTTCCGATCGCGGGTCGTTGCGGCCATGCCAGTCGGACCCACCCGAAATCAACAGACTGTTACGGGCAGCTATCTCTTTGTAGTGACGTACTTGGGCCGGTGTGTGTTTAGAATGGTATACTTCAAGGCCATCCATTCCGACGCCTTTCATAAAAGCAATCGCATCATCCCTACGCGTTGAGCCCGGATGCGCCATCACGCCGATGCCCCCCGCCTGATGCACCAGTTCAATGGCCTCGGCCGGATCAAAGTGGGTCTTGGGGACGTAAGCCGGCGCGTGGTAGCCAAGATAACGGCTGAACGCTTCGTCGAAAGTGTGCACGTACTCTTCTTTCAGAAGCGCATCGGCGACGTGGACTCTGCCGAGCGTGGCGTCCTTCGCCATGCGCTGGACCGTTTCCATTTTCAGATCGATTCCCAACTCGTTTAGCTTCTCTACGATCAGGATTCCCCGCTTGAGTCGCTCCAGTTGATAGAACTTCACCTTGTCGGCTAATGGCGCGTAAGCAGGGTCAATGAAGTAGGCGAGCAAGTGAATATCGGCGCCCTGATAGTGACACGACAATTCCACGCCGGTGACTAGCTCGATACCTTCGGCATACTGCCGCGCTTCGTCAATCGCAGACAGACTGTCATGGTCGGTGATTGACAGGGCGGATAGCCCTATTTGGCGGGCATGATGCACCGTTTCCTCAGGTGAACACGATCCATCGGAATGGCGCGTATGTAGATGTAGGTCTATTAGTCTTTCCGACATCCGATCTTCCCGATTACGATTTCGCGTGCGATCTTCACTTTGTCCTCAGCTTGCGCCAGAATCTGCCGAGCTTCTTTATCGATTTGTTCGGCCATGGCCTTGTCCTGAATGCCCGGCAGGTTGATTTGCACGTTGTAGAATGCCCCTTCAACCGCCGCGCGCGCCAAAAGCGAGCCGACTCCGGCGTCACTCACCGAATTGACGTTGCCGATTCCTGCGATCTGAATAGCCAGGTCAAGCGCCTGCAACGACTTGTTCATGACCTCCAGAGGCGTACGCGTCGCCGTGATGGTCGCCTTCTGGATCGCCTCCTGCCGCGTCTTCTGCTGTTCATCGGTTTCCTTCGGCAGTTTCATCGCCGCCATCACGGCATCAAACGCTGATGCGTCGCGCTGCACCAAGTCATATAGCTCATCTTTCAGTTTTTCGGTCTGGCTCAGAATCCCCGTCACCTGATCCTGCACTTCGGCGTATTTCTTTTTGCCGAGCGTCAATCGGCATACCATCGAAGCCAATGCCGCCGCGAGTGAACCTGCCGCTGCCGAAACCGAGCCGCCGCCGGGTGCAGGTGAAGAGGATGCCACACTCTCGACGAATGTGGATAGCCCTTGACGCGTGCCCTGGCCTTCAGTAGCCTTGTTCAAACGCTCCTCAAGAATCTGCTCTTTGCTGAAGTTCTCCAGCATTAGATACCATCGCGCGGAATTGCTGATCGCTTCACTCGGCACCAGTCCGACGATTTCGGTCGAGGTCACCACCGTGCCCCAGCGCGCCGCCTCCGACTTGATCGTCTCCAGTACGCGGTAAAGCGGTGTCTGTAGGTAATTGGTCATGTTAATTGAGACCTGCACGCAATTGCGGTCGGCTATCTCGAATCCCAGCGCCCGGCAGAAAGCAAAACCGCCGGTATTAGATCGAATCGCTTTGGCAATCCGCTTGGCGATATCAACATTGTTCGTGGCGAGATAAGCGTTGAACGCGATAAGGGGGAAGCGCACGCCGATCGCGATCGCGCCCGCTTGTTCGTGCATCTTGCACGGTCCATAATCCGGCGCCAGTTCCGGCTCGGTTGCGATCTTTGCTTTGATCCCCTCATACTCGCCATGTTTGTTCCGGATGTTAGGCAGGCTCTGTCGCTCCACTCGCGTTGCCGCCTGGTCGTACAGATATACCGGAATCTCCAACTCCCTGCCGACCTGTTCGCCAAGTGCTTTGGCCAACTCGATGCACTCCTCGGTAGTCATCTCGCTGATCGGAACAAACGGGCAAACATCGGTGGCGCCCATGCGTGGATGTTCTCCCTGGTGCGTTCGCAGGTCGATAACCTCCGATGCCTTCTTGATCGCAAGGAACATGGCCTTCTTCATGGCATTCGGTTCGCCGGCCACGGTGACGACGGCGCGGTTATGGTCTTTGTCCATTTCAGAGTCGAGCAACACGACTCCGGGGACTGACGTAATGGTATCGGTAATACTCTTGATGATTTCCGGCCGTCTGCCTTCAGAAAAATTCGGGACACATTCAACAATCTTCGCCATTTCAATACCTCGGTGACATTATCAACGCATCTTGAGTCGGTCCCGCACGACCGCCCAGATCAACGGTAACATGATTTCATGATGTCCGGCGAAATCGTAGGCCGTGGCCCCCAGCAAACGCGGGCGCTTGACAAAATTGTTGTGCGGTCGATAGAGACTGATCATATCAAAGTTAGCCGTCGTAAATTTCGTGAACTTGGGATCCAGATTCCGCGCAATCGCGATCGCCTTTAGAAAAACTTCCGGCAAAATCACCGCCGAGCCAAAGTTGAGGGCGACTCCACCGTTCTTCAAGTGTCTGACGTTTTCGCAGAATATCCGAAAGTCGACCTGCGACGCCGCACCAGCCTTGGCGCCGTCATAGCCGCTATGGGCGCTGACGACATCGGTGCCGATTGCTACGTGCACCGTCGTCGGTATCTGCAATCGTTGCGCCGTGGCAAAGATGGACGTGCTGAGGTACTTTGCCTTGAAGCCGTTTATCACCATTCCCGCCGCTTCGCCGAGACCGATCTTGCGCTCGTTTGCCAGAGAGAGAATGCCGGCATACAACTCGCCTGTTTCGCGAGTCATTCCGAATTGCCCGTCCGTGATCGCCGCTTCCACATCCTCCGATGTCGAGCCGAAGAACGCCAATTCCAGATCGTGAATCAGCCCGGCATTATTGGTCGAGATCTGCTGAGCGAATCCCTTTTGCATGATCTCACACAATACGGGCGCCAATCCCACTTTCACAACATGCGCGCCGAACATCCACAGAATCGGTTTGTCGCGGCGCTTTGCCGCGACGATGGCCGCTGTGAGCGCCCTCAGATCGTGCGCCTTGAGAATATCGGGCAGGGAATCGATGAACGCGGCCACACCCTTGCTCTCGAGGCTAATCACCAACTGTGAGCGACTGACTTTCGATTTGCGACTGAGAATGCTGTTGACTTTTAGCTTGCTGAAATCGATCTGCTTCATACTACCAGTCCAGATTCCCCAGTTTGTATTCTTCCAACTCGGCAAAAATCGAACCGACCAATACCTTGCTTTTCATCAACACCGGCATGCGCAGTCGATCATCAGTAAGCCATACCTTGATGGCGCCTTCCTGCTTGAACACACCGGCGGCTACCAGCATCGGTTCCACAACCAGGCATTTGAACACACCCGCAGGCACTTCCACCGTTTCTCTTGCAAGAACCCGCACCTCAATCATCTGGCTCGTGTCCCCCGAAATCGCGGGTACTCGAATGCTGGTGCCGACTTTCAGCGGCAGCGTGCGAACATAGTACAGAACCGAAAGCTCATCGTTAGCGAAGGGAAAAAGTGCCACCGTGTCGGGGCTGTCGTTACCTTTGCGAAAGAAAGCCCGTCGACTGGCATGATCGAGAATGATCTCACGCGATGAGTGATAGGAACCTTCGTGCAGTGCCTTGAAGAGGTAGCGTGAAAACAGCCCATCCACATCAAGTTGACTGAGAATCGTGTCACGCACTTTGTAGAAAGAATCAAAGAAACCGTTGGAAGAAGTGTGCGAACTGATCCTATAACACAAATGGCCTTCGTAGCTATTCGTGTCAACCACTTCCAACCATGCCGTTCCCGCAGTGATCGGACCGTATCCAACCGAGAACTTCAGCCGTTCACCAAGCCCAAACGCATCGTTTGTGATCTGGCGTGTCAGACTATCTGCCGGTAGGGGAAGGGGACTCGGCACCGTGGCCGATCCGCCTTGGGCGGCATCACCGATCACCAATGCCAACGCTATGATAAGCATGGCGAGCGCCGCTCGACTAATAATGCTACGACTATTGATGATCGATCCTCCGCAGGATTTCCGGAAGTGCGCGCTCGATTTCTCGTTCAATCTCTAGGAAGGTAGCCTCGTACTCCTCGGGCGTCCCGCCAAGAGGATCATCAACGGAGTGTTCCTTGTCGACGAACTCTTGCTGCGGGAATCCCTTCACCATAAACAGTTTCTTGTCAGCGTCCGGGAAGTTGCGCATGAACTCGTAATGGTTGTCTGCTAAGGCGAAGACCAGATCAACTTCCTTGAATAGCTTGCCGGTCAGCCGTCGCGAATGGTGCTCCGAAATGTCGATCCCGTGTTTCCCGGCGGTGTTCACCCCGGTAGGTGTCGCTGGATAGCCGTCCAAGGTACCGATTCCGGCTGATAACACATGCACATCCTTGTGGCCGGCGTCAGCCAGCCTTTTCTTCAGAATTCCCTCCGCCATTGGCGAACGGCAGGTATTGCCAGTGCAAACGTACACTATCTTATACATCTAGTTCCCATCTTTTGACCAAGCTGTTTTCAGAATATCCTCGAACATTATTGCACCGGCTCTTAGCAGTATCGGCTTGTTTCCCGTCAGATCGATCACGGTCGAAGCCCGTTGAACCGCCGACTTTTGCCTGTATAGAATCAACGGCACGACCTCGCCAAGTTGCTCAATTAGTGTTGGCAGGCTCGGGCAGTCGGGAAGTCCCGACCTGTTAGCTGATGTTGCCAGCAACGGCTTGCCCACGCCCGACACCAGTGCGCCCACAAATGGCTCCGAGCTGACCCTGATTCCGATTTTACCGTCTTTACCTACGACGCCCGGCCAAGGATTCCGTTTGCTCCTGACCACAATCGTCAGCGGTCCCGGCAGG
>CAIYYT010000209.1 GCA_903930455.1 uncultured bacterium
ATCAAAAATGCTTAAGCGCGCCCGCGAAGTTTTGCTACACGAAGCCGAGTCGGTGCGGCAGTTGGCGGATAAAGTTAATGGCGCATTTGTCACCGCCGCCGAGGCAATACTCGCGTGCAAGGGCAAAGTTATCGTTACCGGTATCGGCAAATCGGGTCTGGTGGGACGCAAGATTGCCGCGACCTTCAACTCCACCGGCACGCCGTCAATCTTTCTCCATCCCGCCGAAGGACTGCATGGCGATCTCGGCATTATGCAAAAAGATGATCTCGTACTGGCGATCTCCAAATCGGGAAACCTTGACGAGTTGGAGCTGTTCTACCCCGTCATCGAGCGGCTTGGCGTGCAGATCATTTCAATCACCGGCAACTTGGCATCGCCACTGGCAAAACGGAGCTATGCGGCGCTTGATGCCTCGGTTGTCGAGGAAGCCGGCGCCGACAATCTCGCGCCGACTTCATCCTCCACAGCAGCAATGGCACTCGGCGATGCGCTGGCAATTGTCGTGCAGGAAGCGCGTGGTTTTACCGCCGAGGACTTCTCGCTGTTGCATCCGGGGGGAACGCTGGGTCGTCAATTGACCCTGCGGATACGCGATCTGATGCACTCCGGCGATGATCTGCCGATTGTCACACACAACACGCCGGTTTCCGATGCGCTATTAGTTGTCACCAAAAAGCGTCTCGGCACTACGCTGGTGGTGGATGATCAAGGTAAGTTGATTGGCATTTTCACCGATGGTGACCTACGCCGCCTTGTTAGTTCGGGGGATAATTTCCTGAGTCGCAAGGTCGGAGAGGTGATGGCAAAAAATCCAAAACGCATCGACGCCGATGCGCTCGCCGTCAAAGGCCTCAAGATGATGGAAGATCACAAAATCACCGCCCTCGTAATCGTCGACGACCTCTCCCGCCCGGTCGGTATTATTCATATTCACGATATTCTAAATAGCAAGTTGGTGTGAGCGTATGTTAAAACCGAAACGGTTTTGACCTACATAACTAGGGGATGGCGGGATTCATCGCAGCTTGTTCCGTTCGTCCTCTAACCAGCCTTCCAGACGTTCAATACTCAGCGTGATATCTTGTATCTTGCTTTCCTCTTCATCAATCCAACCCGAACAACGATCTCGGAAACCATCATTCCAGGCATTCGAGTAGTCGTCGCGCAGCCTGTCCAGATGCGCTTCCCGACGACTTAGGGCCGAACGTGCATTTTCTAGTTTCACCTCCAATTTATCTATATTTGCCTGGATTCGGCCTCTGAAATCATGCTGCTTCGCCTTCCATTCGGCGTTCTTGGCTTCATAAAATCGATCACCTGCCTCCTTTAGACGCGCCCAAGCTTCATTTATCTTTTCGCTCGCATTGTGAAGAGTCTCAAAGCATCTTGTCCTGTCTGCTGGGAGAAGAGCATCCTTGTTTTGATTGAAGATATTCCATGCGGCGCGCAACTTTTCATTACAACTTTTCAACTCATCACGAATCTCTTCAAGTTGAGATTTCTCCTGAATCCCGAGGAGTAAACCCAGTATGCGTTCGGCAATGTTAATCGGGAAAAGCACCATATCCGCGAGTGTGTGTTCAAATCCGGACAAGGGGCGCGATCCAAAGGCCCTTGCTTCAACACGGTTTCTTACTTGCTCACTACGTCGCCGTTTGTCGTCCCATTCACTCTGTCTTCTTTCCATTTCACGCCGATTATGGTCAGAGCGATCTCTTGCCTTCCGGCAAAGTTCCTGAAAGCGTAGCCAAGCTGCATCTTTGTCCCCTTTACTACCGAAACGAGTTTCTTTGAATCCAATGCCAATCGTTCGCGCCAGCGACCAGAGTCCTTTCCAGTACCCCTCTTGCGGATCCGCCTCAGATACAGTTTCCTGCAGTTGGTCTATGAGTTCGTCGAGTTCATGGTAGTCCACAACTCTTCAACCTCTCTTTCAGGTGGTTTCGAAGTCTACGAGTTCTCTTGAAAGATGCACCCTGTACCCACCGCTTGGGCGCTATTGAAAAAGTCCATTGGCATGTCATTCTGAGCATAGCGAAGAATCTGGCGCGCTTGTCCTGCAACGAATTGGAGATTCTTCGTCGCGCTTCGCGCTCCTCAGAATGACACCCATGGGAGTTTTTCAACAGTCCCTTCCGCTGGCATGACAACACCAATTCAGCGGAACATCAGATGGAATGGCATAGAATCTAGCTCCCCTGCAATCGCTTAAGGAGTTCCTTCCACTCCTTCGGATCATAGTTAGGCCATCTAATGATATAGGGCGGGTCGGAGTATGAACTCTTAAGAACACTACATCGATAGCTGATTATAACCTTGAATTCCTCGGTGTTGTTGATGTCAAGTCTCGCTTCTGGAGCCGCGATCGGGAAACTCAATTCAGCGTCTGGCGGCAGAAACGATACTTTCTCGTTCAGGATAGGCAGGCACCGACCCAGTAGCATGCTATAGCGGCCTTGCATTTGTGGTGTAGTCGTTATCTCGACGTCTGAGGCGGGAAGCTTGCCGATGTTCTTGAGTCTTGCCAGATACCCACCTCCTTGCCCTTCTTCAATTGAGAGTATTACGAATGGACGTCTTTCTTCATCGCGAGCCGCCACCTGCTCCTGCAATGCATTCTTTGCATATACAACAGAAACATACAGGAGAACGAGCGTGGCGAAGGACAAAAACTGTGGCAGCCCTCCAAGTGAGATGGCGAACTTAGGATAGATGCACAGAATAACGTAAATTGCCACCAAACAAAGCGGGATCCCAATGAACCAAATCTGATCATGTCTGTTCAAGTCAATCTCTCAGTTCCCGGGCGCACTGCCGTGCGCCACTACATCATCAATGGGCACGCCACAGCGCGCCCCTACACTTCGCCGTCGCTCTCCGCCTCGTCACCTCCTAGATCAACCAGATTGTCCGGGTCACCGTGACCATTGCCGTTACCATTGGTATCGCCGTTGGCCTCGCCGTTTTCGCTGATGATGCGCGCGACGTCGGTGACTTTGTCCCCTTCGTCAAGGTTGATCAGCTTTACGCCTTGTGTGTTGCGACCGATCACTTTGATCGACTTGATATCCTGCCGGATGACAATTCCCTTCTGGGTGATGATCATCAAACCGTCCTTGTCGACCACTTCCTTGACCGCGAGCACATTACCGACGCGGTCGGTGGTTTTCATGTTGATCACGCCTTTGCCGCCACGGTTGGTGATGCGATATTCGGAGATTTCAGAGCGTTTGCCGAAACCCTTCTCGGTGACCGACAGAAGTGACGTCTGCCGCTTGACCACCACCATGCTTACGACATAGTCGCCGTTTTCCAGCGAGATGCCGTTGACGCCGTAGGCCGTGCGTCCCATAGCGCGGACTTTTTCCTCGTGGAAGCGAATCGCCTGCCCGAGATGCGTTGCCAGGATGATATCGTTGGTGCCATCCGACATGTCGACATCAATCAAGCTGTCATCATCCGGAATGCCGATCGCGCGGATACCGTCACGACGCGGATTGGAGAATTGTGATAGCTCCGTCTTCTTGATCACGCCATTGCGGGTTGCCATGACGACATACTTGCCATCCTCGAAATTGCGCACCGGCAAATAGGCGCAGATAGTTTCGCCTTCCGTCAATTCGACCATGTTCACCACCGGTTTGCCTTTGGCAAGTTTGCCGCCGACCGGAACTTCATGGACCTTGATCCAAAACGCTTTGCCTTTGCTGGTGAAGAAGAGGATATAGTCATGCGTCGAAGCGATAAACAGGTGCTCGACGAAATCTTCATCCTTGACATTGATTCCGATCACACCCTTGCCGCCGCGATTTTGGCGCCGATAGGCCGAGGTCGACAGCCGTTTAATATAACCCTGATGACTGATTGTGATCACCATATCTTCCTCGGCGATCAAATCTTCAATTGTCATCTCATCCTGCTCGTCGACGATCTCGGTACGACGCTCGTCACCATATTTCTCTTTGAGTTCTTTCAATTCCTGCTTGATGATTGCCATCCGCATTTCGCGACTTGCGAGAACGTTCTTGAGGTAGTCGATTAGTTTGAGCAACTCGGCGTATTCGTCTTCGATTTTCTGACGTTCCAGTCCGGTCAGCCGCTGCAACCGCATTTCCAAAATCGCCTGTGCCTGCAACTCGCTCAGCTTGAAGTTTTTCATCAGGCCATCTTTGGCTTCCGGCACGGTCTTGGAAGAACGGATCAGCGCGATCACCGCGTCGATATGATCAAGCGCAATCCGCAAGCCTTCGAGAATATGCGCACGCGCTTCGGCTTTTCTAAGCTCGAACTTGGCGCGACGAACGATTACTTCGTGACGGTGCTTGATGAACTCATCGAGCATAGCTCGCAGCGTTTGAACTTTCGGCGCGCCGTCAGCCAGCGAGATCATGATGATCCCAAAGGTCGTCTGCATCTGCGTGTGTTTGAACAGTTGGTTTAGCACTACCTGCGGAGGCACTTCGCGCTTAAGCTCGATCACGATGCGCATACCGTCGCGGTCCGACTCATCGCGCAGGTCGGAGATATCTTCAATCTGTTTGTTCTTCACCAGCTCGGCGATGTTCTCGATCAGATTCGATTTGTTGACCTGATACGGAATCTCCGAGACGACGATGTTCTCTTTGCCGTTTTTCATCCGCTCGATACTTGCGCGCGCCCTCACGACCAGCTTGCCTCTTCCCGTGAGATAAGCGTCACGGATACCTTTGCGGCCATAGATGATGCCGCCGGTCGGGAAATCGGGACCCGATACCGCCATCAACAGTTCTAGCTCGCCCGATTCCGGATTGTCGATCACTAGTGTCAATGCATCGACGATCTCGCGCAAATTGTGCGGCGGGATATTCGTCGCCATACCGACAGCGATGCCGGAGGAACCGTTGCAGAGAAGATTGGGGAATTTGCTCGGCAGGACGCGTGGCTCTTGCAGCGTCTCGTCGTAGTTCGGCATGAAGGCGACCGTATCTTTTTCGAGATCGGCCAACATCTCCATCGCGATCGGCGTCAAACGCGCCTCGGTGTATCGCATCGCCGCCGCTTCGTCGCCATCGACCGAACCGAAGTTCCCCTGTCCGTCAACCAGCGGGTAGCGCATATTGAAATCCTGCGCCATACGCACCAGTGTGGGATAGACCACCTGTTCGCCGTGGGGATGATAATTACCGGAGGTGTCACCGCAAATCTTGGCGCATTTACGATGCGGTCGGTCGGGGGACAGATTCAGATCGTTCATCGCGATCAGAATGCGTCGATTGGATGGCTTCATGCCATCGCGCACATCAGGCAACGCGCGCGCGGTAATTACCGACATCGCATAATCGAGGTAGGAGCTTTTCATTTCCTCCTCGAGATACACCGATACCAAATTCTCTCTGCTAATGGACATAGTCTATATCAATCCTCTCTAATTTACTTCCGTAGGTCGGATTCGCAGCGAAGCGCCGAACTCGACAATCGTGCATCAACGAGATGAACCTGAAGGAAATCTCGTCGACAATATTGGCGCTATTGTCTATTCCTCTTGGCTTACTCCCTCATCACTTTCGTATGCTTCCTCGGGTAAACGAAAGCGGATGCCCATCAAGCTGCCCTCCGGGCGATCATCCGTCAGTCGGAGACGGACATAGTCTTCTATGCTGAATGCTTCAGAAAACTCAGCCATTGGCAGGGCATCAGAATTGATGGTGCAGATATATTGAAAGTCATGGGAGACGGCCTCGCGTTCGGCCATTTCGATAGCCAATGCGATTTGTCGCTCATCTACGCCTTCAAAGACAATACTGTCATGAACTAGGAATCCCGGTGACGGAGTTTTCTGCGACCACAGCTGTGAGAGCATTAGATCAAAGCACAGGATTTTCATGTTCTCTATTCCATGGCTTCCGGAACCCTCTAATTCGATATCGAAGGTCCAACCATTCTTACCGACGTTGATTATCAATCTCCCGGGCGCACTGTATAGCGATTCTGTGTTTGAGGCGAAAAGTCCTACGGCCTTATCCCGCAGGATTTGTCTCTCGTCATACTCTAACCGAGCCTGCTGACGCAAAGATTCCCGATTGATTTTGAGTTCGCTCTGGCTTCGCTCTATCGCTTTTAGTGACTCAATTTTGTTCGTGATATTCTTCAGCTCGCTCAATGTCTTGGAGAAGTCTTTCTGAAGCTTGGTATATTCATCAAGAGCTCCTCCCGAGGCCAGAATCGACATCATCTCCGCTCGGGATGAGATTTTGGAGTCAATCAATTCCCTGACTTTTGCCAGAGTGTCCCTCAGGCGGCTGACTTCCGCGGTCAGAAATCGCCTACGATTGCTCACCACCTTCTTGTGGAACTCTGTTACTTCTTCAATCCGCTTGAGGGCAAACCCTGGTAGCTCAAGACCTACCCTCCTGTAAACGTTCTCGATATCGTGAATGTCGGGCGGCATCTCGTCGGCCAAGCTCTGTAAGTATCTCTCCAGCACACGCTGATTTCGCAGCGACTCATTCTCCAGATCGTGAATCTCTTTGGTCACCTGATCGGCGCGCTCCTCGAGATAACGATACTGCTCTATGACCCTAAACGACTCAAGACCCTTGGAAAGGGCGTCGATCCTGTTCTGGAATTGCACTCGCTGGGTCTCGAGCTTGCCAACTGCGCCAACGAGATTGTCTAGCATCCCCAATGCAGTGGCTTGCTTGAGACTCTTGATAGTCTTTTCTTTGTCTCGGAGGACTTGGAAGTCTCGGGCGATTTCCCATGACAGATCGAGCAAGAATGCTATGTTCACTTGGAAATCCCAAGGTTGCTGCTTCTGGTGATGCTCAAACGGATTGATGAAAGCTGGTTTGTCCCGCCTTATGAAATAGGAGACCAGACTCCTGAATGACGGCGCGTACCGTTCCCTTGACTGTGTTGCCGTCAGGTTGAACATCAATTTACCGAGAAGAGTATTCCAGTCTTTCCAGTCGTACGATAGTGTCCCGTCGTCTGACTCCTCAGAGGGCTGAACAGGCCAAGTTGAGATGTCACCGGCAATCAGCAGTCGCCTTGGATTAGAGGTATTGCGGGTCACTTCCACTCTTTTGCCGCCAAGGTCAATTTCAAGTGTGAAGCTCCAATCTAGCAAGTCAGGGCTTCGTAGAGACTTGCACTTCGCAAAATCTGAACCAAGACAGAAGTGGATTACCTCGATGAGAGTGGACTTTCCCAGAGCATTTCGGCTGTCTTTCTTCCTTGAAGACCGTGTGCGATCGGCAACAATCATGTTGAGTCCTGGGCCAAACGTCACGGCCCTGAAACTTCGGTGGTCTGATTTGAGTGAGTGAATCAACTCTTCCTCTTTGTGATCAATCCATTCTGAATCTCAATAGCGCCTATGCAGAATAGGAAATCCAGTGTTAGGACATATCTGGAGTAGGTTCCAATATTGGGTTCCAGCTTGGCAACTTGCCAGAGAGCGTTGACAGTCTTTTCCTGCTCCAGGCTTTGTAGGATGGTAGCTCCGCTCCCCAGAAGACTGTGGCGAGTGTTAATATGCTTAGTGGGGAGTATCATTTCTCAAACACCTCACACTGCTCAAAGAGGTACATGAGAACTGCTAGACCAGCAGACTTCTTGGACTGATCGGACAAACCTCTCTGCGAAAAGCGGCACATCAGGTCGAAGAGGTCGTCACCCTTAATGCCAAGCTTTCGGAGACGGAAATACTCTTCGAGAAACCCTGATTTGAGTCGTTCGGGAAAATCCGGATCGTCTCTGGTGATAGTCTCCAGGAAGCGTGAAACCTCAGCCGATAGCGCGAGTCCCATTCGAATTGTGACGGTAGAATGATTCGAGAGATCGTTCTTCCTAATCTTGTCTTCAGGGGGTATCACCCTGAAGTCGTCGTTTTCCTCACTGGGTGGCGACGCAGCAAACGCGTTGGTTGCAATCTCCAGTTCCCTAAAGCCCACATCCTCCATTCCGTCGAGCACTGCCTTGTGCGCAGATGATTCATGCTTCTCTTTCATATCCCGTAGTGCTTGCACCGAATATCCTGCAATCTCTTTGTCGATTAGTCTATGATGAGTAGGACACAAGTATATTAGATTCAAAAAGCAATTCCGTTCATCATCCGTCATCGTGTCATCGTATCGCGCTGAACCTAGATGCTCTCCGCAAATGTGCGCAGCCTCTCCGATCACTTTTGGCTCTTGCGGATCTTCATCGCTTGTCAGTCGTTGGCAACAACCTGGAAATGCACATACATCCTTGCTCCTGAAGGCTAACCGAATTTTCGTTAGTAGTGCTACCGCCACAAGTTCCTCTGTAAATACTATCCCAAAAACCCCGGCTGGCGACCATCGAGTCGCTGCACCATGTGAGTGGTCGATAGTCAAGACTGGTTCGCTGCAGCGAACCCGACCTACAAATCTCTACACATCCAAATTCTTCACGTAGCGCGCGTTCTCTTCGATAAACTGGCGGCGACTTTCCACGGCGTCCCCCATCAACATCGTGAAAATATGATCCGCGTGCGCCGCGTCCTCGAGCGTTACCTGCAACATCGTGCGGGTTTCGTGGTTCATCGTTGTGTTCCACAATTGGTCGGGGTTCATTTCACCGAGACCCTTGTAGCGTTGAATGCTGGCATTCTTGCGATCCGATTGTTCCAGTATCCGGTCGCGCTCCTCGTCGGAGTAAGCGTAAGTCTCTTTTTTGCCCTGCTTCACGCGGTACAATGGCGGCTGCGCAATATATATGTAACCCTTCTCAATCAGTTCCTTGAAGTGACGGAAGAAAAACGTCAGCAATAGCGTTTTGATGTGCGACCCATCGATATCAGCATCGGTCATGATAATGACTTTGTGATAGCGCAGCTTCCCGACATCAAATTCCTCTTCACCAAAACCGGTACCGAGTGCAGTGATGATCGAGCGGATTTCGTCGTTGGAGAGAACCTTGTCAAGTCGCGCTTTTTCGACATTAAGAATCTTGCCTTTGATCGGTAGAATCGCCTGATAGCGCCGGTCGCGCCCTTGTTTGGCGGAACCACCTGCGGAATCTCCCTCAACGATGAAGATTTCGCAATTTTCCGGTTCGCGCGCGGAACAGTCGGCCAGCTTGCCGGGCAAACGTCCCGAATCAAGCGCCGTCTTGCGTCGCGCCAGTTCCTTGGCTTTGCGGCCTGCCTCACGCGTAAATGCAGCGCTAAGAGCCTTATCAACGATCTTCTTGGCGTCGGTTGGAGTCTCTTCCAGCCACGAACCGAACACCTCACCCATTACCTGTTCGACAATACCCTTGACCTCAGAGTTGCCCAGCTTGGTTTTGGTCTGACCTTCAAATTGCGGGTCAGGGACTTTGACACTGATAATCGCGGTCAATCCCTCGCGCATATCCTCTCCCTGCAGCGATGTCAGTGCATCCTTGCCGCTCTTGAAGAGGTTATTCTTGGTCATGTAATTGTTGATCGTACGGGTCAGCGCCGTTTTGAAACCGACCAGATGTGTGCCGCCTTCGATCGTATTGATATTGTTCACGAACGAGAAAAGATTCTCGACATAGGAATCATTGTACTGTAGCGCCACCTCGACATCGACGTTGTCCTGTTCGCGATGGCCGTAGAACTTCTTGGCATGAATTGCGGTCTTATTCTCATTCAGGTAATCGATGAACGCCACGATACCACCTTTGTAATAGAAGCTTTCGCTCTTGGCGGATCGCTCATCCATGATGTCAATGCGCAGACCTTTGTTCAGAAACGCCAGTTCCCGCATTCTGCCGGCAAGCACGTCATAAGAGAACTCAATCTTTTTGAAGATCTCCTTGTCTGGTTTGAACGTCGTTTTGGTACCGGTCTTTTTGGAGGTGCCGATGACCTTCATGTCCGCGACGACATCGCCGCAATGATACTCCTGAAAATATATCTGCCCGTCGAGACTGACTTCCACCCGGCACCATTCCGACAAGGCGTTTACAACGCTGACACCGACGCCATGCAAACCACCGGAAACCTTGTAGCTCTCGTGATCGAACTTGCCGCCGGCATGGAGCATCGTCATTACTACCTCGAGCGCGGGGCGCTGTTGTGTCGGATGCATACCCACCGGAATCCCGCGGCCGTTATCCTCGACAGAAACCGTGCTGTCGGAAGTGATGGTGACTTTGATGTGATCGCAGTACCCGGCCATCGCCTCATCCACCGAGTTGTCGACCACTTCGTATACCAGATGGTGCAAACCGCGACTGCCGGTATCGCCGATATACATCGCCGGACGTTTGCGGACCGCTTCCAGACCCTTCAATACATGAATGGTCGTGGCGTCGTACTTATGTCCTACCACTGGTTTCTTTTCCACTTCGTCC